>JAIRTF010000316.1 GCA_031255075.1 Bifidobacteriaceae bacterium
GGTGCCGTTGCCGGACCGTTGGATGCGCGGCTTTGGGGAAGCCCAAGCCCAGGCCGCCGCCATGAGTGAACAGTTTTCGATGACGCCGGCCGAGGCGCGCGCCTTCATTCGCGGCCTGCCCCGCGCCTCCACCACCAAAGAGGTCGCCTGGGCGGTCCCGTCCAACCGCGGTTACCGACTGGCACCACAGCCGGGGACCGGCCCGGCGGTCTGTTTGGCAGGACCAGAGCGTCTGCGACTGGTTGAACCTTTGCTGCGCCACGCGACCGGCCTCAAGGTGTACGGCCCAGCTGACCCAGCTGCTGAGACCGCATCCGCCTGGCAACTTGACCTGCCAGGAATGCGGCTGACCGCCACAGTCTCACCAAGTAAGGCACGGGGCTTTTCCGGCGAAGGCGGCCTGTTGGGCGACTTGGCAGGTTCCACCACGGCCGCCGATGCCGATCTGATCGCGGCCCTGCTGGCTTACGAGGAGGTCATCGACCCAACGGCTTTGTCTGCCGCCGCCGGTTGGCCCGGGGACACCGGCCGCTCGCGCCGGGCACTGAGTGCTTTGGCGGCCGCCGGCCGGGTTGGCTATGACCTCGCTGATCAGGCCTATTACCACCGGGAACTGCCCTACGACCCGGCCTTGCTGGGGCGTCGCAATCCTCGTTTGGTGGATGCCCAGGCCTTGGTTGGCGCGGGCGCGGTCGAATGGACCGACTCAGCTCACGCGACCATTACCAGCAAAGGCGCCAGCTATTTGGTGACACTGGCCTCCACCCTGCCGGACTCCGCCTGCACCTGCCCTTGGTACGGGCGCCACCGGGGCGGCCGCGGTCCATGCAAACACGTCCTGGCGGCCTGGCTCCAATCTGCTCGCCTTAGCCACCCCTGAAAGCCAGGCAAGCGCCCAGGCCAGGGCCGCCATCTGGAAGACCCAGCTGCCACAACGTGCGCCGACGTGCCAACCAGGCGGCAGGTTTCGCGGAGCCGTGACGCCAGGTGGTGGCGGTTGCTCCGCGGTGGGGGCGTTCGGAGTGGGCGAGTGGCTTTGGGTGACTAGGCCTGTAAGAATGTTGGGCGTGTCTACCGCATCCCCTGACAACCGGCCAGCAGCTGGCCAAGCGCCAAACGCCCCGGCGCCGGCCCTGGTCAAACGAGCCTTTTCCGGTATCCAACCAACGGCGGATTCGCTTCACCTGGGCAACTATCTGGGCGCCCTGAAGCAGTGGGTGGCGCTCCAAGACGATTATGACTGTGTCTATTCGGTGGTGGACCTGCACGCGTTGACAGTCAGCCCAGAGCCGGAGGCTTTGCGCCGGCGCGTCCGGGCCACGGCGGCCCAGTTCCTGGCGGCCGGCGTTGACCCCGACAAGTCCATCTTGTTTGTCCAGTCTCAAGTGCCGCAGCACGCCCAGTTGACCTGGTTGCTGAACTGTTTGACTGGATTCGGCGAAGCCGGCCGGATGACCCAATTCAAGGACAAGTCCACCAAGTTGGGTTCGCAAGGCGTAACAGTGGGGCTGTTTGACTACCCGGTGCTGATGGCGGCGGACATTTTGCTCTATGACGCCCAAGTGGTGCCGGTAGGGGAGGACCAGCGTCAACACCTGGAGCTGTCGCGGACCTTGGCCGAACGCCTCAACTCGCGGTTCGGTGAGGGCACCGCCCAAGTGCCGGAAGCGTTGATTGTCAAAGCCACGGCCAAGATTCACGACCTCCAAGAGCCAGCGGCCAAGATGTCCAAGACAGGCCACCCAGCGGGAATCATAGAACTGCTGGACCCCCCAGAAGTGATTGTCAAACGAATCAAGTCCGCCGTCACCGATTCCGGTACCGAGGTCCGCTGGAACCCGGAAGAACAACCCGGCTTGGCTAATCTGCTGGGCATCTACGCGGCCCTGACCGGGCAATCGGTGGAAGCCATCGTGGCTGCTTATGAAGGCAAAATGTACGGCCACCTGAAGCAAGACCTGGCCCAAATCGTGGTTGAGGCACTGGCCCCCTTCCGCGAGCGGACAGCCCTCTACCTGGCGGACCCGGCCCAATTGGATGCCATCTTGAGCAGCGGCGCCCAACGCGCAGAGCAGATCGCGGCAACGGTCTACGGACGCATGGCTGAGCGGTTTGGGCTGGGCCCGGAGCTGCCCCCAGCATGAGAATCCCGCCGCTAGGGCCCGGCCAGGTCTGCATTGGAGCCTCAGTGATGGTGCCAGACCCGTTGGCCGGTCAGTTGCGGCAAGCCCAGCGGCAATTCGGGTGCACAGACACCTCGCCGCCGCACATCACCCTGATCCCGCCCAGCGCCGTGGACCAAGCCCAGCTGGATAACTTGGTCAAAGATGTCCGCCGCCGGGCCGAAGGGTTCAAAGCCTTCCGTATCCGGCTTCAAGGTGTGGACACCTTCCGGCCGGTCACCCCGGTGGTCTTCGCCAAGTTGGCAGATGGTTTCGAAGCCTGCTGTCAGTTGGAACGCCTGATCCGGCCGGCCATTCCAGGGTTCGAAGACCGCTTCCCCTACCACCCCCATTTGACCTTGGCGCACGGCGACTGCCAGGCAACACTGAACCAGGCTGAATCACTGTGGCAGTCGGTTGACGAAGCGTTCACAGCCGCTACCTTCTCGCTGACGCGCATAGTTTCGGAACGCGAATGGCAGCTGCTGGCTGAGGTTCAGCTGGACCCCGGCAACAGCCCCGCGCCTCAACCCGCCACCCAGGTGGACGATGCCGCCGCCGACTTGTCCGCCGAGGCCCGGCCGCCATCTGGCTGGGCCGGTGAACAGCCTGGTCAGCAGGCTCCGCAGCAGCCGGAGCGCACAGACCGATCCGCCGGAGCCAGGTCCGCAGAGCATCAAGGAGACCAGTCGTGACCAACCTGAGTGGCTTCTACCCAATCATTCCGGCCGGCGGTGCCGGCAAACGGCTGTGGCCTATCTCCACCCCAGCCCGCCCCAAGTTCCTGTTGGACTTGACTGGTGAGGGGCGCACTCTGCTGCAGCAAACCTGGGACCGGCTGGTGCCGCTAAGCCGCCCGGACCGGATCGTGGTGGTGACCGGTCAAGCCCACGCTGCGGCCGTGGCCGCCCAACTGGACGGTCTGGCATCCTCCAACCTGCTGAGCGAACCAGGACCGAAGGATTCGCTGCCGGCCATTGCCCTGGCCGCGGCCGTCATCGAACGCCGCCACGGTGATGTGGTGGCCGGGTCTTTCGCCGCTGACCACGTCATTCGCGGAGCTGAGGCCTTCAACCAAGCCGTGGAAGAAGCCTATTTGGCAGCCCAAGAAGGGTTCATCGCCACCATTGGGTTGGCCCCCACCGAAGCTTCCACCGCCTATGGCTACATCGAGTCAGGGGAACGGCTGGGCCTGCTGGCTGCTCCAGGTGTCCACCTGGTCAAGGCCTTCAAAGAGAAGCCAGATCAGGCCACGGCCGCCGCCTACCTGGCCGCCGGCGGTTTCGCCTGGAACGCCGGCATGTTCATGTTCCAGGTCCGGGTGCTGCTGGGACATCTGCGCCGCCTCCGGCCAGACTTGGCAAGCCCCATCGAACGGCTGGCGGACGCCATTGTTGAACAAGACCAAGCCCCCACGGTGCCCAATGACAGCCCGGCCGGGGCCCTGATGGTGGCCCGGCCGAGCGGCATCGAACAGGCAGAAGAGGCTTGGCGGGAAATGCCACCGGTGGCCATTGACCATGCCATTGCCGAAGTCGTGGCGGGTGAAGGCGGGCTGGCCACGGTGGCTGGCACCTTCGAGTGGAGCGACGTCGGTGACTATGCCTCATTGGCGCGTCTGATCCAGGCCGATTCCGCCGGAGCCCGCTCCCTACAGCTGGCCGGCGGCCCGGCGCCACAGTTGATCGATTCGCCGGGCAGCTTTGCCGTGACGGCGGCCGGGCGGCGTCTGACGGTTCTGGGGGTGCCGGGCGTTGTGGTGGTCGATACGCCAGAAGGCACCCTGGTGTTGGGGCAGGATCAGGCCCAGCGGGTCAAGGAACTGGCGGAGCCGAACGGCTGAAGTCGCCAGCAGAGTTGTATCGTTTAGGGCGTGTCCCAAGGCGTGAATGAATCTCCGGTGATTGCGCCCGCAGCACGGCAGGCCATCGCCGAGGCGGCCGGGCGGCGGCTGCCGGACCTGATTGAAATTCGCCGCGACCTGCACCGCAACCCTGAGATTGCCCGCCATGAAGTGCGCACCACCTCGGTAGTGCTGCGCCACTTGGCTGAAGCTGGGCTGGAGCCGCAGGCCTTCGCCAACACCGGTCTGATGTGTGACTTGGGTCCAACCGTTGAAGAAGCCGGCTGGCCGCGGTTGGCTCTGCGAGCTGACCTGGATGCCTTGCCGATGGCTGACCGGACCTCCACGGCTTGGCGGTCAACCAAGGCCAACGTGGCCCACGCCTGCGGCCATGATGTTCACACCACGGTGCTGTTGGGAACTGGGCTGGTGTTGGCGGACCTTCACCGCCAAGGGCTGTTACGTTCCCCGGTGCGGCTGATCTTCCAACCCGCTGAAGAAGTCCAGCCATCCGGCGCCCAGGAACTCATTGAACAAGGCGCTCTGAACGGTGTCAGCCGGATCGTGGCGATGCATGTCGACCCGCGCTACCCGGCTGGGGCGGTGGCCATCAGAACCGGTTCAATCACCTCCGCCACCGACCTGATCACGATCTACGCCTATGGCGACGGCGGACACACTTCGCGTCCACATTTGACCCAGGATCTGGTTTACGCGGTTGGCAAGTTGATCACCGAACTGCCGGCCATGTTGGACCGCCGTCTTGACCCACGGGCGGTGATCGGCCTGACCTGGGGTGCCGTCCACGCGGGCGAGGCGCCCAATGCCATCCCCTCCTCAGCTGTGATCAAAGGCACGCTGCGGGCCGGGGATGTCCGCACCTGGCACAAGGCCGCTGAGATCATCAAACAAGCAGTACCGGAGATCGCCTCCTCCTACGGGGTGCGGGTAGAACTGGAGCACACCCGTGGCGTCCCGCCGGTGGTCAATGATCCGGCGGTGACAGCCCTGATGTCCGGCGCGGCCCGGCAAATGCTGGGCGCCCGCCAAGTGCTGGTGGCCGAACAATCCATGGGCGGAGAGGACTTCGCCTGGTACCTGCGGGAAGTGCCCGGAGCGTTGATGCGTCTAGGGGTGCGGTCCCTCGGCGGTCCCACCTCTGACCTGCATCAGGGAGACTTCGAACCAGATGAGGACGCCATCGGCGTTGGTGTCCAAGTGATGGCGGCAACGGCGGTCAGCGCATGACTCTCTGTTGCCCGGCTTCGGCCCAAACCGTCCGGCCGCCCGCGATTGGCGAACCGGCACGATCCTCGCTGAGCGAGCCAGGCTTGACGCCGGCTGACGGGCCGCTGCGAGTGGCGCTGATCTCACTTCACACCTCGCCTTTGGCGCGGGCCGGCGTCGGGGATGCCGGCGGTATGAA
>JAIRTF010000091.1 GCA_031255075.1 Bifidobacteriaceae bacterium
GGCAGCGGAAAGATCATGCACGAACAGCCCGGGATGAGGCACAACTTCGAATCGAAGTCCTCACGCCGCACGCGGCGCCTGTCCCAAGACAAGGTCTTGGCCAAGGCGGACCGGCGCGACGTCAAACGGATGCTGGGAATCTGAGAGCTGGGGGGAAAGAATCATGGCAAGAGTAAAGAGAGCAGTTGGCGCCCACAAGAAGCGGCGCACAATTCTTGATAGGGCATCTGGCTACCGCGGGCAGCGGTCACGGCTTTACCGCAAAGCCAAGGAACAGGTCCAGCATTCTGGCAATTACGCCTACCGGGACCGGAAGGCCCGCAAAGGTGATTTCCGGCGGCTGTGGATTCAGCGGATCAACGCCGCCGCCCGGGCCAATGGCATGACCTACAACCGGTTTATCCAAGGGTTGCATCTGGCAGAAATCGAAGTGGACCGGCGCATGTTGGCGGAACTGGCCGCCAATGATCCGGATGCCTTTGCCCAGCTGGTGGAGTTGGCCCGCAAGGCGCTGCCGGCTGATGTGAACGCGCCGGCCGCGGCCCAATCCTAGAAGGCCTGGAACCGCCTGGTGTTGACCAATGTCAACTCAGATAGGCGCAAACGGGTAGCCGGTTTGGCCCGCCCGGCTGAACGGGCCAAGAGCGGGCTGGTGTTGGTTGAAGGCCCCGCCGCCTGCCGTGAAGCAGCCCGCAGCGGGCTGCTGGTTGACCTGTATTTGTCTGCCGATGCCGCGCGCCGCCTCCCAGAAGTTCCTGACTCCGTGGAGGCGGCCGGCGGCTATTTGCATGAATGCTCACCGGAATATGTAGCGGCCATTTCCGCCGCCGCTCAAGGTGCTGTTGGTGTGGCCCGCGATCCGTGGTTTGGGGAAGGGGCCGCCGGCTGGCTAGCCGGTGCCGGCCAAATCAGCTTGGTGGCGGTATTTGAGCAGATTCGCGATCCGGGCAACGCCGGCACCGCCATTCGCGCGGCTGACGCCGCCGGCGCGAACGCCGTGGTGTTTACCGACGGGTCGGTGGATCCGACCGCCCCGAAGGTCATTCGCTCTTCGGTTGGGTCCTATTTTCATCTGCCGGTGCTGCGCGGTGGTGCCGCTGAAGAACTGGTAGGGGAGTTGCGGGCGGCCGGTTTGCGGGTACTGGCGGCTGACGCCGCCGGCCCCACGCCACTGCCGGAGGCGGACTTGACGGTCCCCACTGCCTGGCTGTTCGGTAACGAAACCGCTGGTCTGAGCCAGGCCGCCGGGGCGCAGGCAGATCAGGTGGTGGCCATCCCGATCTACGGTCAGGCCGAATCGCTCAACTTGGCCATGGCGGCAACGGTTTGCCTGTACGCCTCAGCCCAGGCCCACCGCGGCCGATAGGCTCGGCAGCTTAGGACAAAGGGACTGACAGCCCGCGCTCAACACACCGCGCTGGGTAGAATGCGAAATGACTTTTCGTCCCTAACCCCAGGAGAAATCCAGTGGAATACACGCATTTGGGCCGTATTGGCCTGCTAGTTTCCCGTCTTTGTTTGGGCACCATGAATTTCGGTCCCAGGACCAGTGAGGCGGATGCCTTCAGAATCATGGACGCCGCCGTGGACGCCGGCATCAACTTCTTCGACACGGCCAACGTCTACGGTGGCTGGACCGCCGCCGGCCATCACGGTTGGACTGAGGAGATCATTGGGCGGTGGTTTGCCCAGGGCGGGGGCCGCCGCGAAAAGGTGGTGCTAGCCACCAAGGCCTATGGCGACATGGATGATCCGCTTGATGGCCCCAATGACGCTTCGGGCTATTCGGCGTACAAGATCAGACGGGCGGTGGACAACTCCCTGGCCCGGCTCCAAACCGACCGGATTGAACTGCACCAGATGCATCACGTTGACACCCATGCCCCGTGGGATGAGGTGTGGGGCGCCTATGAGGATCTGATCGCCGCCGGCAAGGTGGTCTATGTTGGTTCTTCCAACTTTGGCGCCAGGCATTTGTGCTGGGCTCAAGCCGCCGCCGCCGGCCGGCACTTCCTTGGTTTGGTGTCTGAGCAGCACAAGTATTCGCTGCTGACCAGGCAGCCGGAACTTGAGGTTCTGCCGGCCGCCCTGGAGATGGGTATCGGCGTGATCCCCTGGTCGCCGCTGGCCGGTGGGCTGTTGGGCGGCCACGCCCTGGACGGCCAAGGTGGTGAACGTTCGGCCGCGGCGGCCAAAGGGCTCTCCGCCGAAGCCCGGTCCACTTTGGAACGTTTTGGTGAATTGGCTGCGGCCGCCGGCCACAGCCCCGCCAACTTGGCGTTGGCTTGGACCCTGGCTCACCCAGCGGTCACCGCGCCGATCATTGGTCCGCGAACTGCGGAGCAACTGACCGAAACGCTGGTGGTTCCGGAGATCAGTCTGTCGGCTGATCTGCTGTCAGCCCTGGACGAGTTGTTCCCCAGCCCAGTCGATCGGGGCAACGGAGCCGACCCGCGCTCCAAGCGGGCCACCGCCCCTTGGGGCTACGCCTGGTAACCGCTGCGCGGTCGGAATCCCGCAGGGGTTGTTGTTGGGGGCCCTCGCGGCGCTCGCCGCCACGACAGCCACGAGCGTCGGTCCCGCTGCCAAGTGGGGCTGTGTCGGGTTGCCGAGGCGGCGGCATCGCGCACCATGACGCGGGCCTGGTGACTGGAGCGGCGGGTCGTCGCGGCGTTGACCGTTACGACCGCCGGTCCTGCTGCCAAGTGGGGCTGTGTTGGGTGGCCGAGGCGGCGGCATCGGGCACCATGACGCAGGTTTGGTGACCGGAGCGGCGGGTCGTCGCGGCGTTGACCGTTACGACCGCC
>JAIRTF010000096.1 GCA_031255075.1 Bifidobacteriaceae bacterium
CGCAAAGCCTCCTCAACCCCGCCGCCGTAGGCCGCCGCCAAGCCGGCCTTACCCAACAGCACCCCGCCAAAGTAACGGGTCACCACCGCCAGAATGTCGGTCACCGCGGCCCGCTGAAGGGCCTGCAACATTGGTGCCCCAGCCGTGCCCGCCGGTTCGCCGTCGTCATTGGAACGCTGGAGGGCGGCATCGGGCCCCACAATCATGGCGGTGGCGTGGTGACGAGCGGCGTGGTCCTGTTTGCGGACCTGGGCGATCAACTCCTTCGCGGCGTCCGCTTGCTCCAACGGGAACAACCGGGTGATGAAGCGCGACTTCTTGATGGTCTGCTGGTGGGTCAAGGACTCAGCCAGGTAGCGCGGCTCCATGGGAAGAACCATATAGTCTGAAGGTGGAAGGAAGTGCTCGTTTTTGACCGCTGCGACTGCAACCAGTGCGGACCGTGTGCTCACGGTCCCAAACCTGATTTCTCTGGTCAGGTTGCTATTGGTACCAACCTTCGCCTTCCTGGTGATCAAGAGTTGGGATGTGGCCGCCATCACCGTCATGGCGGCGGCCGGCGTGACCGACTGGCTGGACGGCTACGCCGCCCGCAAACTGAAACAGTATTCGCGCCTAGGCCAGCTGTTGGACCCCGCCGCCGACCGGTTGTTCATCTTGTCAACTGTGTTCTTGTTGGGCTGGCGGGAAATCATCCCCTGGTGGCTGGTGGCGCTGCTGGCGGCCCGCGAAGCCGTCATGGGTATAGCCCTGCTGGTCCTCAAAGCCAAAGGTATTGGGCCGCCCAGCGTGGTGTTTGTCGGCAAGGCCGCCACCTTCGCTTTGATGTACGCCTTCCCGTTGCTGTTGCTGTCCCACGTGTCACGTTGGGTGGCGAACTCAGCCTGGGTGCTGGGCTGGTCATTCGCCATCTGGGGAGTGGTCCTCTACTGGGTGGCCGGGGTGGCCTACTGGATTGAGACCGTCCGTGCCCTGCGGCATGTCAAGGCCGGCCAGGAGCCTTCATGAGCGAGCAAGTCCCGCCCGGCTTGTCCTCCTCACCAGAACCTGAGCAGCCCTCCTCCGGGGCACCCGCATCACCGGGCGCGGCCACCGCGCCGTCCGCCCGTCAACGTTCAAGGCCCAAACGTCGTCCCGATGAGTCGATGACGCTGCTGACCGCTGTGACCGCCCGCCCGCTGGACGGCGGCTACGAGGAAGCGGCGCGCCGGCGGGCCGCCGGCGAGGAACCGAAATGGACTGGCCGGGTGGCGTTTGTGCTGTCGATGGCGCTGGTCTTGGGTTTGGCGGTGACCCTGGGTGTGCGGGACCTGACCGCCCCAGATGAGGCTGATCAGCGGGTCCGCCAGGGCCTGGAACGCAACGCCAGCGAATCCCAAGAACGGGTCGATGAACTTCGCGGACGCAACCGCGAACTGTCCACCGAGGTTGAGGCGCTGGCCAACCAGGCGCTGGCTTTGGCTGATCCGTCAGCCGCCGTCCAGGCCCGTAATCTGGCCATCAGGGCCGGTTCCATGGCCGTCAGTGGCCCAGGGCTGAAAGTGGAGATCAGCCCCGACCAAGAAGCCATCGCCGCCGGCGATACCAACGCCCGGATCACCGCCGGTGATCTGCGGGTGATTGTTTCCGCCCTGTGGGCCGGCGGAGCGGAGGCGGTCTCCATCAACTCGGTCCGGCTGTCCGCCAAGACATCGATCAGAGATGTGGGCGGCCAAATCCAAGTTGGCTTCCAACCGTTGGCCAGTCCGTTCGTGGTTGAGGCCATCGGTTCCCAAGACTCGTTGGAGTTGGCCTTGGCCAAAGGCCGGGCTGGCGACCGGATAGCGTTGCTGCGGGGTGTGTTGGGGGCCGATGTGCGCGTCAGGCGCGAAGGCGACCTGCGCCTTGAGCCCAGCACCGAAGTTGGCTCCCTAGATCACGCGCAGCCCGTACCAAAGGATGCGGTCAGCACCGCCCACCTCCAGTAGGCTCAGAAAATATGATCGCGTTGCTCGGCCTGGTGGCGGGAGTAGTCCTGGGGTTGGCCACCCAAATGGACGTGCCACCGGTGCTGGCGCCATATTTGCCAATCGCCGTGGTGGCCGCCTTGGACGCCCTGGCCGGCGCCGCCCGGGCGCTGCTGGACGGACTGTTCGATGACCGGGTCTTTGTGGTCTCATTCTTCTCAAACGTGCTGGTCGCAGCCACTTTGGTGTTCATTGGCGACCAGCTGGGAGTTGGTTCGCAGCTATCCACGGCGGTGCTCGTGGTGCTGGGTATCCGGATCTTCTCCAACGCCGCCGCCATTCGCCGGAAGCTGTTCAGCGCATGAGCGCCGAGGGCCCGGCGGATAGCTCTGCTCCGCCCCCCACCGAAAGTCCAAAGACGCCGCCGCGCCGGTCCGGCGCCCAGCCGGTGGAGCACGGCTCGGCCGCCTGGCGCCGCCTTGGCCGGGCCCTATCCCCCAAGCTGTCCAAAGCCCAGATCACCGCCGGATTGTTGTGCATGCTGTTGGGTTTCGCCGCTGTTGCCCAGGTGCGCCAGGTAGGCAAAGCCGATTTCTCTGAGCTCCCCCAAGATCGACTGGTCGAACTGCTGGGCCGGTTGGATGTCCAAGCCGACCAGTTGATTGAGGAAAACCGCGAGCTGGAACGCGAACGCGACCGTCTGGCCTCTGACCAAACCAATGAGGCGGCCGCCATCGAAGCCGCCCAGAAGCGGGCCGAAGTTCAAGGCATCCTGGCCGGCACCCTGCCGGCCGAAGGCCCAGGCATTGAACTGACCGTCACCGACCCTTCCGGCAAACTGACCGGTGCCCTGGCGTACACCCTGGTAGATGAGTTGCGCAACGCCGGAGCCGAAGCCATCTCCCTGGGTTCGATTCGGATCACCGGTTCCTCTTACTTCCTTGACCCGGAAGATGGCCAAGGCGTGGTGGTGGACGGAATCTTGGCTGACTCGCCGTACGTGTGGCGCGCCATCGGCCAGCCCTCTACCTTGGAGACGGCGCTGCGGATGCCGGGCGGGGTGCTGGCTGAGATCAAGGCGCAGGGCGGGTCTTGGACGTTGCAGGCCCGCGACCGGCTCGAAATCGAGGCCATTAAAATTCTGCCCCCACCGGAGTATGCGGCGGCTGTAGAGTGAGCATAGGTATTGTCATGAAAACAGGGGAGAGGTGATTGGCGTGGTGCCGGATACGTCGGCAAGTTATGGACCTGATTCGACCCAGGCAATTGGAGGCCTGGCGGAATTTGAACCGGACGCCCCGTTCGGCGAAGGCCTCAGCCCTCAAGCCAAGGCCGCCATCGAAGCGTTGCCGCCCACCTCAGCCCTGTTGGTGGTCCAGCGCGGGCCCAATGCCGGTTCCAGGTTCCTGCTGGACGCTGAAGTCACCACCGCCGGCCGGTCCACCAAATCTGACATCTTCCTTGACGATGTGACCGTCTCCCGCCGGCATGCCACCTTTGAACGCCAGGGTGCGGACTTCCAGGTCCGGGACGCCGGTTCTTTGAACGGCACCTACGTCAACCGGGAACGGGTTGATGAGGCCTCACTCAAGGCCGATGACGAAGTCCAGATCGGCAAGTACCGCCTGACCTTCCACCCCTCGCCGCATCGTCCCGCATGAGCGCCGCAGAACCAGCCCCCGCCTGGTCCAGCGGGCCGGCCCGGCGTGGGTCCTATTCGATCTCCGCGGTGCTGGAGTTGCTGCGCCCAGAGTTCCCCACTTTGACCATCTCCAAGTTGCGCTACTTGGAGGATCAGGGGCTGATTGCGCCGCAGCGGACCGCCTCCGGCTACCGGCGCTACTCCGAAGATGACGTTGACCGGGTGGCCTGGGTGTTGGTACAGCAACGGGATAACTTCTTGCCGTTGAAAGTGATCCGGGCCCGGCTGGCGGCCATTGACGCGGCCGGCGGGACCGGTCTGACGGCTGTGCGCCGCCCCCGTTCAGCCCGGCTGGATGCGGAGGACGTGGCCACTGTCACCGGCCAAGACGCCGGTTTGGTGGAAGCCGTGGCTGAGGCCGCCGGAGTGCCGGTCAGGTCAGCTGATGCGGCCCTGATCCAAGCCGTCGAAGCGGTGGCAGACCTGGCCAATTTTGGCTTGGAGCTGCGGCATTTGCGGCCGGTGTTTCAATCGGTGGCCAGGCAGGCAGACCTGGTGGAGTTGGCCACCCATGCTGTTCAGGGGCGCGGTTCGGCGGCGGCCGAACGGGCGGCGGCTGCGGCGGCAGAGTGCGCCGACGCTTTGGCCCGGCTCGATGCCGCGTTGTTGCGCTTGAAGGTGGCTCATCCATGACCACCCGAGGGCTCAACTTCAACTTGAGGTTTATGCTCTCGGCGCGGCGTGGCGCGTTGACCCGCCGCCATTGCCGGCATAGCGTCGAACTGTCATGGCACCCAACACCAGGTAGCTTGAAACCAAGCTGACCGAAAGCCAAACCGGAGGTGAGTTCTATGGCCCAGGACAACCAGGGGCCCACATCGGAACAGGGCCTGCTGTTTGGCGGCCGCGTCACCGACGAAGCCATCGGTTTCCGTGGCCCCACCGCCTGCCGCGCCGCCGGCATCACCTACCGGCAACTGGACTACTGGGCCCGGACCGGGTTGGTAGAACCCTCCGTCAGGCCCGCCACCGGTTCAGGCACCCAACGTCTCTACAACTTCCGGGACATCCTGGTGCTAAAGATCGTAAAACGCCTCCTGGACACCGGAGTCTCCCTATCCCAGATCCGCACCGCCGTGCGCCACTTGCGCGAACGCGGCGTTGACGACCTGGCCACCGTCACCCTCATGTCCGATGGCGCCTCCGTCTACGAATGCACCAACGCCGATGAGGTGTTTGACCTGGTCCAAGGCGGTCAAGGGGTGTTCGGCATAGCCGTCTCCAGGGTCTGGCGAGAGGTCGAGGGAAGCCTCGCCGAACTACCCTCAGAACGGTCTGCCACCACTTCACAAGCGGCCGCCCCAGTCGATGAACTGGCCGCCCGCAGGCTGGCCAGAAGGGTCTCCTAAGTAGCCGCGCAGCGGTTCGCAGTTTGAGACTTGGGTCACCATTCGCCCGCCGGGCCAAGGGGGGCTCATAGCCTCTAACCCGTGACAACCAAGGCGTTCCAAACCGGGCCGTTGGCACCGTTGGCCATAGGCATTTTCCGGTCCTTGTGGATAGCCCAGCTGGTCTCAAACATCGGCAGCTGGATGCAGCAGGTCGGCGCCCAATGGCTGCTGGTAGACCGCCCCCATGCGGCCCTGTTGACAGCGCTCGTATCAGCGGCTTCGCTGCTACCAGTGCTGGTGTTGTCCATCCCGGCCGGAGTCCTGGCGGATTCGTTGAACCGCCGCTGGCTGCTGGTGGGCGCCAACGGCTTTATGTGCTTGGCGGCCGGTCTGCTGACCATCTTGACGTGGACGGGCAACGCGGCGCCATCGGTCGTGTTGATCCTGACCTTCGCACTGGGTTGTGGGGCGGCCATCGGCGGTCCGGCCTGGCAAGCCATCCAACCGGACCTGGTGCCACGCCGGCTGCTGTTGCCAGCTTCGGCTGTGACCAGCGCCAATATCAACATCGCCCGGGCGGCCGGGCCGGCGCTGGCCGGGGTGCTGGTGGCATTGGCCGGGCCGGCATCGGTTTTCTTGGTCAACACCATCAGCTTCCTGGCCGTCATCGGCGCGCTGGTCGCCTGGAAAGACGCGCCCCCTTCGCGCGGTTCGGTCGGCATGGGGCCGTCAATCGTGGCCGGTATCCGCTACGTTCGCAACGCCCCCGGCGTGCGCCGCATCGTGGTACGGGCAGGGC
>JAIRTF010000128.1 GCA_031255075.1 Bifidobacteriaceae bacterium
TTCAGCTGGGTGATGTAGTCCCAGTTGGCGCAGCCGGAATAGTGCTCAGCCAGAGTGCGGGCGTGCAGGGTGACGGCGGCGGCGCCCTCGGTTTCCGCCGCCAGGCCGGCCTCCATGAAGGTCAAATGGTCGGCGTCAATGCCGGCTCGCAGCTTGACTGTCACCGGAATCTGGCCGGCAGCACTCACGGCGGCCGCCACGATCTGCCGGAAGTGGTCCAGTTTCCAGGGCAGCGCCGCACCGCCGCCTTGTTTGGTGACCTTGGGCGCCGGGCAGCCGAAGTTCAGATCAATGTGGTCGGCCAGGTCACGCTCGGCCACCTGCTGCACGGCCGCTGCCATCCAAGCCGGGTCCACTCCGTACAGCTGAATTGACCGCGGCTGTTCGGACGGGTCATGGCGCAACATGCGCACGGTCTTGGCGTTGCCCTCAACCAAGGCTCGGCTGGTGACCATCTCCGCCACGAACAGACCATCGCCAAATGACCTGGCCAACACCCTGAATGGCAGATTTGTCACGCCCGCCATCGGAGCCAGCATGACTGGCGTGGCCAGCGTCAGCGCCCCAATCCGCAGCGGACCGGGCAGCGCGGCCGGTGGAGATGCCGCGCGGGAAGGGTTGGCGGCATCGGCCACCAAGAAACCGGTATCTGGGGGTGCGGCGCCTGATGACGGCCCTGTGGCCGGTGGCGACCCGCCCACTTGGAAGGGCTGGGAGCCGGTCATGCCCCTTCTAGGAGGTCCGCTAGACGCCCGGCCACCTGGCTGATGCCGATGCGTTCTTGCTCCATCGAGTCGCGGTGGCGGATGGTCACGGCCTGATCTTCCAGGGTGTCGAAATCGATGGTGACGCACAGCGGCGTGCCAATCTCATCCTGGCGGCGGTAGCGGCGGCCAATGGCGCCGGCGTCATCGAAATCCACGTTCCAGCGGCGGCGCAATTCAGCGGCCAGGTCCCGTGCCATGGGCGACAGGTCGGCGTTGCGGGACAGCGGCAGCACGGCGGCCTTGACCGGCGACAACCGCGGATCCAGACGCAGCACAGTGCGGGTGTCCACGCCGCCCTTGGTGTTGGGCGCCTCATCCTGGGAGTAAGCATCCACCAGGAAGGCCATCACCGAACGGGACAGCCCGGCGGCCGGTTCAATCACATAGGGCACGTAGCGTTCGCCCGTGGCCTGGTCAAACACGGACAAGTCCTGCCCGGAGTGCTTGGCGTGGGTGGTCAGGTCGAAGTCAGTCCGGTTGGCAATGCCTTCCAGTTCGCCCCATTCGGAGCCCTGGAAGCGGAACCGGTACTCAATGTCCACGGTGCGCTTGGAGTAGTGGGACAGCTTCTCTTTGGGGTGTTCGTAGTGGCGCAGGTTGTCTCGCTTCAGGCCGAGTGAGACGTACCATTCGGTGCGCAGGTCAATCCAGTACTGGTGCCATTCCTCATCGGTGCCAGGCACCACGAAGAACTCCATCTCCATCTGCTCAAACTCCCTGGTCCGGAAGATGAAGTTGCCCGGGGTGATCTCGTTACGGAAGGACTTTCCCACTTGCCCGATGCCGAACGGCGGCTTCTTCCGCGAGGCCGCCTGGACCGCGGCAAAGTTGATGAAAATGCCTTGGGCGGTCTCTGGGCGCAGGTAGTGCAGCCCAGCGGCGTCTTCAACTGGGCCCAGGTAGGTGCGCAGCAACCCGGAGAACTGTTTCGGCTCGGTCCATTGGCCTTTGACACCGCAGGAGGGGCACGGCACTTCCGCCAGGCCGCCCTCGGGGGCGCGGCCCTTGCGTTCGGTGAACTCATCAATCAGCGTGTCTGCCCGGTAGCGCTTGTGGCAGTTGGTGCATTCGACCAGCGGATCGGTGAAGACTTCCACATGGCCGGAGGCTTCCCACACGGCGCGGGGCAGGATCACCGAGGAGTCCAGTCCCACCACATCATCCCGGGAGGTGATCATGGTTTGCCACCACTGACGTTTGATGTTCTCTTTCAACTCCACGCCCAGCGGGCCGTAGTCCCAGGCAGAGCGGGTGCCGCCGTAGATCTCACCGCACGGGAAAACCAGTCCCCGCCGCTTCGCCAACGAGATGACTTGGTCAATAGTGGAGAGGCTAGCCATGAGACGTAAGCGTAATGGATTTGACCAGCGCCAATTCGAAGATGATAATCATTCTCATGAAGTCTTCGAGTCGCTCCCGTCAAGTCCTCGCTGCCAGAGCCACCCGCTTGGTCGCGGCGGCTGCCATCCTGACTACCGCCGCCACCCTGGCCGCCTGCGGCACGCCCGCCCCGGTCAAGGGCGGTGGCGATGACACCGGCGGCATCAAGGTTATGGCTTCCTTCTATCCCCTGCAGTGGCTGACTCAACAGATAGCCGGCACCGAACTGACCATCACCTCGCTCACCCCCAAGGGCGCCGAACCGCACGATTCGGAACTGGAACTGTCCTCGGTAACCGCCCTGGGGGATGCCGATCTCCTGGTCACACTCAGCGGCTTCCAATCCGCCGTTGATGAAGCCGCCCAGTCCAACCCTCCCAAGACCATCCTGGACGCCGCGCCACTGGTTGATCTGGAAGACGGAGATCCCCACTTCTGGTTGGACCCAACCCGGATGGTGACCCTGACCCAGCCGATCGCGGACGCCTTGGCGAAGGCTGATCCGGCCCACGCCGACGGCTACCGGGAACGCGCCCAGGCCGCCACCGAGGCATTGCAGAACCTGGACCAGGACCTGCAGGCCGGCTTGGAACCATTCCGGGGCGCCACCATGGTTACTACCCATGCCGCCTTCCGCTACTTCGCGGAGCGCTACGGGTTGCAACAAATCTCGGTTTCCGGCATTGATCCAGAAGCCGAAGCTAGCCCGGCACGCATCACCCAAGTTCGCGACCAAATCAAAGACCTGACCGTCAAGACCATCTACTTTGAAGACCAGGCCTCCCCCAAGACCGCTGAGACCCTGGCCCGAGACCTGGGCATGACGACCAGCATGCTCAACCCGGTTGAAACCGACGCCGGCGGCG
>JAIRTF010000170.1 GCA_031255075.1 Bifidobacteriaceae bacterium
GGCGTCGATGGCGGCCTTCTTGTGCTTGGTGGTGGCCCATTTGGAGTGACCTGACATGCGGCTCCTCTTCTTCTTCGATGCTTGTACTGCCCAACTGGAGTCAGTCTACCGGCGCCCACTGCGCCCCGTACGAAAGCCTGGCCGAAAGGGCTTGACCCTGACGTTACGTCATAGTTTTGACTGGTCCCATGAGTCGATCATTCCTGGCCTATCAAGGCTCTTCTTTGTTGTCTGACCTGGGTAATTCCTTGACCATGGTGGTGTTGCCGGTGTTGGTTCTACAGACCACCGGTTCGGTGGTGTCCGCCGGTTGGGTGGCGATGGCCACCGGTTTGCCGCAGTTCTTAGCCGCCATTGGCGCCGGCGTCATGTTGGACCGGGTCAACCGCCGCACGGTGGCCATAGCCGGTGACTTGGCATCCGCCGGTTCAATTGCGGGGCTGGCCCTGATTCACGCCACAGTTGGCCTGAACGTGGGTTGGTTCATTGTCTTCGGGTGCCTGTCTGCCATTGGCGACGTACCAGCCATGGCGGCCCGCGAAACCATGGCGCCGGGCGTTTCCGAACTGGCCCGGGTCGATGTCGCCAAGACCGTGGCCGTGCGCTCCGGCCTGACTTCCATGGCCGTGATGGCCGGCCCGGCCTTGGCTGGCGCCATGATCGGTTGGGGCATTGGCGGGGCGGCCCTGTGGATCACCGCCACCACTTCGGCGGTGGCCGCCGGGCTGGGGTTGTTGATACCGCGGGTGGCCGGCCAGATTGCGCCCTCCCGTTTGGCCGATGCCGAACGCCGCCGGGCCGCCAAGGTCAACCCGCTGGCTTTGATTTGGCGCGAGTTCCTGGATGGCCTGCGCCACCTGGGCTTCGAATTGCCGTTGGTCCGGTTGGCTTCGCTGATTTCGGTGGTGCTGGTTTGCGCCACGGCCGTGATTCAGGGCTTGGCGGTGCCGTTCTTGTTGATCAGCGCCGGCCAGCCGAGCCGCACCGGCATCACGGTGAGCGTCTTGGCCTTGGGTACTGGGCTGGGCGCCGGCATTTATGGTTTGGGGCACCGGCACTTGCGGCCGCGGCTGTTCGGCATCATCGGCTCTGTGGGGGCGGTCGCCGGCGCCTGGACGTTGGCCTCCCTGCCACCCTTCTGGCTGCTGTTGGTGGGAAGCGGCGTGCTGGGAGTGGGCGGCGGCCTGTTGGGCGCTCTGTTCGGCACGCTTTCGGTAACGTCACCGGATCCGGCCATGCGGGGACGGGTGTTGGGCAACCAGACTGGGCTGGTCTTGGGCATCGCGCCGTTTGCAGTGCTCGGCGCCGGGTTCGCCATCGACGGCCTGGGCTTGGGCGAAACGCTGGGGCTGTTGGCCGCGCTGGTCACCATCTGTTTGATCTTCACGGTGTTGTCCCGCTCGTGGCGGTTCGCTCCCCCACCGGCCGGCCTCCAGGGTGGGGTCGATGCCGCTACTCCGCTGCCTGCCGAAGCCGCCTTGGCTGCCGATGCCGCCGGGCCGGCCGGAGATTCAGCGCCTCAGACCGCGAACCAGCGGCCAGTAGGGTTGTGAAGGTGGACAGCTCATCGCCCGAGTCCTACGGTCCAGCAGCCAAGGCGTTCGCCAACCATCCGCGGAGGCTGGCGCTGAAAAGCCAGCAACTGGCCGACTTGGCTGGAGTCAGCGTCAGAACACTGCGGCACTACCACCAGATCGGGCTGCTGAGCGAACCGCCCCGAAGTACCGGCGGCTACCGGTTGTATGGGCCGCGGGACGTGGTGCGAGTGCTAAGGATCAGGCGGCTGGCCGGTTCCGGACTGCCGCTGTCCCAGATTGGTGAGTTACTCCGTCAAGCTGATCAGGCCGGCGCGGCGGACTCGGCTGAGGGCGCCGAGTTCGAAGCGATGCTGAGTGAGTTGGACCGCCACCTGGCGGACCAGATTGCTGAGTTGCAATCCCGCCGTGAACTGTTGGCCAACTTGCGGGCCGCCGGCGGCAGCGCCGATCTGCCACCGGGCTATGTGGACGCCATCAACGCGCTGCGCGCAGGCGGTCTGGGCGAACAGGACATGCGGGAGCTGCGGGATTTGATTGAACTAACCGAAGGCCTGGGCTCCGCCCAGGACCGGGCGGAACTGACCACCGCCATCCGGGAGTTGGCCGTCCATCCAAATGCGGACCTGGTGGCCTCTTTGGACCAACGCCTCCGCGACCTCAACAGTTCCACTTCCCCGGCTGAGGTGGAAGCCCTGGTCTCGGATTCAGTCGAAGCCCTGTTCCAGTATTTCCGCGAATCAAGCTTGCCAGTCCCCACCACCCCTGAAGACCCCAGCTGGGACCGCCCGCACTCGGTGCTGGCGCTGTCCTTGGCAGATAGTTGGCTGAGCGCTCCCCAGCGTCAGGTTTTCCAACGAATCCTGGCCGAAGTCGAAGCCCGCCTAGCCGCCGAACTGCCACCCCCGGCAACCACCTGACCACCCCGCCGCCCAGCTGACCAGCCCCGCCGCCCAACCCGGCTGCGCGCCACCGTGCTGACGGT
>JAIRTF010000228.1 GCA_031255075.1 Bifidobacteriaceae bacterium
AGCAGCGCAAAGTAGGCCAGCAGCACCAACACCAGGGGCCACATCGGCATGGTGTCCCGCACCAGGGCGACCGCCACGAACACCACCAGCAAGGCGAACAGGCCGGTAGCGGCTGGGGCCTTGACCGTGAAGACGTACCAATCGAAGGCCCAAGCCAACATTCCGCCGGCCAAGGCTACGAAGGCCAGCGCCGCACGGTCTGGTTCCAACGGCGCGATCTCCATCAGGAAACTGCGGCCCAGCGAGGTGGCCAAGTCCCCCATTTGCTCGATTACCGCGCCGTTCGGGATGAAACCCAGCCAGGCCCGGTCCCAAGCCGCCACCAGCTCCACGATCAGCAACACCAGGCCCAGCTGAGCCAGAGCCGTCCAACCGCTCCGCCAGCCCAGGGCTCGGGCCATGGCGCCCAAACCCAAGACTGCTGCGCCAACCACGATGTACAACACCAGCCAGCCGCCGGTCGGAGTCAGCAAATAGCTGACCGGAGCCAGCAGCGAGATATACAGCAACCCGGTCAGGGCAATGCAGGCCGCCTGGTGCCAGGGAGAAGAGGCCCTCGGCCGGTAGACCGCCGTCGGCAGTGGCGGCGGAGGCGCTGGGACGGGCTGATTGGGGATGGTCATGGCAGATTCCTGACCTCCCAGCCGTGCAAGTGGCTGTCCTGGCCGGCGCCCTCAGCCAGCTCGCCCAGCCACACCAGGCCGGGATCTGCTACCGGCGCCAGGGCCGCCAACAGGCGTAAAGCTGCTGGTCCGGGCTCTGCCAACAGGCAATACATGGGGGTGGTCGCTTGCCGGGGCCCCAGTTCGGAAATGATCGCGTCAATCTGGTCTTGGGTCGAAGCAGGCGCTGGTTGGGTCTTCGCCTCTGATTTGGAGGATGTGGCTCTTCGTCCGTTGCCGGTGCCCACTTCCAAACGGGCAAAGGTCGCCAGCCATTCGGCTGCCGGAGCTGCCGGGTCAAACCGTTTGGGAGCGGCGCGGCCACTCATGGTGACCAAATGGACGGCATGTCCAGCTCGGAGCAGGCGTAGGCCTACGGTGGCCGCTGCGGCAATGGCTGTTTCGGTAGCGGGGGAGGGGGCGGCGGCATCGTCCACCAGGACCCAAGCGTCTGGGCGGGCGCGGGTCACGGTTTCCCGAACCATCAGCTGGTCGCGACGGGCCGTGGCCCGCCAGTGGACCAACCGCCGGGGATCGCCAGGCTGGTAGGCGCGAACGGCGGAAGGATCAGTTACCCGCTCAACCCCACCCTTGGATCGCGGTTGCGGGCGGTCATGGTCAGTCGCCGGCAAATCCACTGCCAGGTCGAATCGCGCCGGGCCAACTAACACCTCGCCGGCTGGGGCGGTGGTGTAGCGCAGGCGCACCAAGCCCAGGGGTCCGTTAAGCGTGACCGTGGCCGGCCCAATGGCGAAAGCCCCTCGATGCGGGGCCGCGAAGGCGTAGCCAAGGGCGGTGCTGAAACCGCCGGGAGGGGTGCCCGGCGCTCCTCGGGTCGCCACGACCTGCGGGCTGGCATCACCCCAGTCGGTCGCGTCGACAACCGTTTCAGGGGGCGGCGGCCAGCCGCTCCCTGGCACCGGCACCAATGTGATGGCCACCGTCTCACCAGGGGCCAGCACCTCGGGTGGCGTCAGGCGGCTCAGGTGGCCGGGCCTGGCCCAGATCAGCACCACCAACCAGGCCAGCACCACAGACAGGATGAACATGGCGGCTACGGCCATGGCGTCGGATCGGTCAAACAGCAACGCCACGGCCAGCAACAACAGTCCCGCTATGGCCAGACTCCAGCCCCTGGCCGTGGGCCTGATCCGGCCGCCGCGCCGGCGCTGTGCGCGCCCGCTCACCTTGGTCTATCCATCTGACTCGGACCCTTTTGGGGGCATGCTAACCGGCAATTGGAACGGGCACCGGCACGCTGGCCAGGCAGGCCTTGATGGCCTGCGCCGCCTGCGTCATGGCCGCCGGTCCGCGGGCCGGCGAGGCCAACACCACCCGGTGGGCCAAGACTGATTTGGCCAGCGCCTGGATGTCATCTGGCAGCACATACTGACGTCCGTGCAAGGCTGCCCAGGCTTTGGCGGCCCGCACCAAGTGGATGCCGGCCCGGGGGGAAGCGCCTAAGGTCAGGGCGCCTGATTGTCTGGTGGCGCGGGTCAGCGCGACCGCGTAATCCGCCACTGCATCCGCCACGTAGGTGCGCCGGGCTGATTCGATCAACCGGGCGGCGTCCATCAGGGAGACCACTGGTTTGAGCGAGGTGATTGGCTCGGCCAGATCGCGGGCCTTGACCATTTCCAGTTCGTGGTCCGGCCCGGGATAGCCCATCGAAATCCGGGCCATGAATCTGTCCCTTTGGGCTTCAGCCAAAGGGTGGGTGCCTTCCATGTCGATCGGGTTCTGGGTGGCCACCACGTGGAACGGAGTGGCCAATGGATAAGTTGTGCCTTCAACCGTTACCTGGCCTTCTTCCATGCATTCCAGCAACGCGGACTGGGTTCGGGGGCTGGCGCGGTTTATCTCATCAGCAATCACCACATTGGCGAAGATTGGCCCGGGCTCGAATTCGAATTGTCTGGTTTGTTGATTAAAGATCGGCGCACCGGTCACATCTGAGGGCAGCAGGTCCGGCGTGAATTGGATACGTTTGGCGCTGGCCCCGATAGACGCCGCCAAAGCTCTGGCCAGCATTGTCTTACCAACACCGGGCACGTCTTCTATCAGCACATGGCCATGGGCTAAGAACATGGTCACGGCCAACCGGATGGCCTCTGGCTTGCCGGCGATGACCCGGCTCATGTTGTCCATCATCAGCCGCGCGCCGGTGGCGATCTGGTCCGCCGTCAATGGCTGGATTGCCCCGACTTGAGCGGCGGTGCTGCCGCGGTGGGCCTCCGCCCGCGAACGCGGCGCCCTGACCATTTGGTCGCCAATCCTGTCGCCGGTGGGAAGCGAAGTCGCTGGCGCGGTGGGTGCGGGCGCCGTGGGGCTGTACTGACTGGGGTTCATGTTTCTCCTCATGGAATGCCCCTCAAGTCTAGATACAACGGAGCAATGCGCGGCGCGGCCGGTGTGCCTCCCACCCCCGCCGCGGCCCGTCACCTAGCCTAGGCTGCGTGAGGCCTGCCTTATTTGCCCTGGCCGGCCGCAAACGCCACTCGGACGCGGGGGGCGAGGCGGCAACCGGCCCTCGACCTGTGACTGCTACAGACCTGCGTGCCGCCCAGTTGGGCCACGTCTTCCAGCAGTGGAATGACGAGCTCTCCAGCCTGGGTGGAGTCAGCGCGCTGGTCGACATCGCCTCTCTGGGCAATACGGTGCTGGACCTGACTTTGGCCCACCCATCAGGAATCGCGCAGCTATATGCAGGCAGAACCACGGCGCTGCATTCTCTGATCAGGGACAAGGCCGATTATGCGGCCGCAGTAGATCATGCCACGGCGGTTAAACGGAAAGCTGATCTACATGCGGCTAAATACGGGCTGCCGCCTACACATCTCGGTTTGGGGATTGCCTTCTGGACTGAGCGCGACCCACTGACCGGGAAGAAGGCGGCGCGCCGCGTGCCGGTCATGTTGCGGCCGGTGGCCCTGGTTGATGGCAAGCATGGGATTGAGCTCGAATTGGAGCACACCCTGGTCATCAACCCGGTCCTGTCGGAGTTGCTGGTTTCGCACGGGATCCCGCTGGATCCAGAAGCCATGGCCCGTGATGCCATCACCGGCACTTCCTTCAACCCTTCGCCGGTGCTGAACACTTTGGCGGCTATGGGCCAGGCGGTGTTTGGCGATTTCCGGGTCAAGAACAAGCTGATTGTTGGCGTGTTTGAACACCCCGGTACGGTCTTGGCGGATGATCTGAAACACTCCAAGGCCATCATGATGCGCCATCCGGTGCTGGCCGGCTTGGCCGGTGACCTGGAGGCCCGTGCTGCTTTGGGCTCTCAGCAGATTCCGGAACTGGTTCCGTTTGACCGGCCGCCAGACCACGAACGTGGCGTAGGTGACCTGAACACCTCGCAGTTCCACGTGGTAGATGCCGCAGCCGCCGGCTTGTCAGTCTTGGTGGACGCGCCAGCCGGGGCCCCGGTGGCAGCCACCTTGGCGGCCGTCATTGCCGATGCCGTGGGGTCCGGTCGGTCAGTGCTCTACGTTTCCTCCGAGACAGGCTCTAAGAGGTCCGTCATCAAGGCTCTGCGGGCCTTCGGCTTGGGCGAATGCCTCCAAGACCTGGAGCCGAGCCATGATTGGCGGCAGAAGGCTCTGGCCCACCTGGTGGCCGGGCTGCGGACCGAGGCGCCGGCCGTGGACGTTGAGGGGATCACCCAGATTCGGTCCGCTCTGGCTGAACGGTCGGGCCAGATTTCGGCCTATCTGACAGCTCTTCACAAGCCGCTTCCGACCTGGGAGGTCAGCCCCTATCAGGCGCTTCAATCTTTGGGGCAGATCGCCCAAGAATCGCCGCTGACGCGCAACAATTGCCGGTTGGAGCGGGACGCCGTCATTGGCCTGGTCGGTGAGCGCCGCGAGGAAGCCCGTGAGG
Source organism: Bifidobacteriaceae bacterium (assembly GCA_031255075.1). Classification (GTDB taxonomy): domain Bacteria; phylum Actinomycetota; class Actinomycetes; order Actinomycetales; family WQXJ01; genus JAIRTF01. The sequence continues at coordinate 4,545 of JAIRTF010000228.1, forward strand.
CCCTACGGCGTTCGGCGCAGATCGGTCTGTTCAAGTTGACCGAAGATGTCACCGCTTGGCTCCCGGCCGATGTCCCAGATGAGACCGCCGCTGCCGACCTGCTGGCCAGGCTTGACCGGTTGCGGGAGCAGACCCTGTCACGGACCATCGCCCACATGCGGGACGTCACCAGCCGCACCGGGTTGAGCGAATCGACCACCGTTGCCGGCTGGGGCGATCAGCTTGAGATGCTGCGCGGCGTGCGCGAGGCGCTGGATCAGTTCATCCCTGAGATCTTTGAACGTTCGCCAGAAGACATGGTGGCTGCCACGGCTACCAACGAATGGCGGACCGAACACGGCCAAGAAATGTCCGGCCGGACCCGCCGCCGGCTCAAGCGGCAGGCCCGTGATCTGGTGCGTCCGGGTCTGCAGGTAGATGACCTGCACACGGCCCTGGAAAAGGTCCGCGTCCAGCGCGAAATCTGGTTGGGTTGGTCCCCCACGGTGCCATGGCCCAAGTTGCCCACCGGCATGCCCCAGATCGAGGCCGAATTCCAGGCCGCCGCCAGTGATTTGGCGGCCCTTGGCCTGGCGCTGCGCGGCGATTCGAAGGCCCTTGGCGAGCTGCCCTTCACCGAGCTGTTTGAACTGCTGGAACGGCTCCATTCGGACCGTGATTCGCTGGACTTCCTGCCAGAGCTGGCGCGCATGCGCCGGTCCTTGGAAGGCTTCGGCCTGGCGCCACTGCTGGAAGACCTGCGGACCCGCTCAGCCGGCCCCGACTTGGGCGCCACCGGCCCCGAAGCCGAGGCCGCCATCGAAGCGGTGGTCCGTGAAGTTGACTTCGCCTGGTGGTCTTCGGTCTTGGCCTACGCCCTGCAGGACCGGCCGGAACTGGCCGCCACCGGCGGCGACGCACTCGGCGCGCTGATCGAATCTTTCCGCGAGTTGGACATCGCCCACACCGCCACCAAGCCCATCCCGATTCGGGCTGGAGCCCATGCTTGGCGGCAGCGGGCGGCCGAGGCCTACCCGGCGCAGGCCTTCAAATTGTCGCACTTGGAAAACGGTGCCTCGCTGCGCTCGGCTTTGGCTGACAATCCGGACGTCGGCCTGTTGGCCCGGCCGTGTGTCATAGCCGGAACCGTGATGGTGCCCCAAGCCCTGCCGTTGCATGAGGTGGGCGGCCCGCCCTTCGATTTGGTGATCGTTGACGGCGCCTCAACCCTGACCCCGGCTGAGGCCGCCGCGGCCATCGCCCGCGGCAAGCAGGTGGTGGTGGTGGGCGATTCGGCCCGCACCGCTGGTGGCTCACTGGTCAGCGGCATCGGCGAATTCCTGCCCCATGTGCCCCTGCCGGCTGAAGTCAACGAACGCGACCCGCGCGTTACCGAACTGCTTGAGGGGCAGGGCTACACCACCCTTGGGCCCGGGCTGCCGCAGCGCGAACGGACCCCGCGGATCACCTGGACTCATGTCGACGCCAACGGTCTGGTGGCTGGCGGAGCCACGCGCATCGACGCCTCGACCGAAGAAGTCGAGGCCGCAGTCTCTCTGATCGAGATTCACCTGCGCCGCTGGCCGGACGAGTCACTGGCCGTCATGACCGCCACCCCGGAGCATGCCAACCGAGTCCGGGCCGCCGCCCAGCATGCCGCCAAACATGGCAACCAGGTCTTGGCCCGCGCTTTGGCGGGTGAAGGTCCCGAACCGCTGCTGGTGACCGATGCCGCCGGCGGAATCGGCATCACCCGTGACGCTGTCATCTTCGCGCCCGGGCTGGCCAAATCTCCCCGCGGCGCGGTCATGTATGAGTTTGGCCAGCTGACCAGCGATGAAGGCGCCTACGCGTTGACCGATGTGTTGCTGGCCGGCCGGCGCCGGCTAACCGTGGTCAGCTCGCTGCGGGCCGAAGAACTGGACGAGTCGCGGCTTCGCGGCGAGGGACCCAAACTGTTCCGGGCGGTTCTGATGGCAGCCTCCCATCCCAAGGCCATTTCTCACTCCACTCCCGATCCGCTCGATCCGCTGCTGGCGGACCTGGCCGG
>JAIRTF010000240.1 GCA_031255075.1 Bifidobacteriaceae bacterium
GCTTCAGCAGCCGTCAGCGCGTTCTGGAACGTGGTCCAGGAGGCCGCGCTGTAGGCGCCATCGGTATTGGTTACCGCACCCAGAGATCCCACCAGGGCATCCAGTACGGCCGAGACCGGCGGCGAGGTGGGCAGCAAGGCCAGCCCGTTGAAGGCGGCTCGCAGACCAGAGGCCGCGGAGGCGATCTGGGCCTCAGTGGCGTTCGGATCGGCAGCCACGGCTTCAGCGGCGGTCACGGCGGCACTCAGAGCGGCCACCGAGTTCGCGGTGTAGGCCCCAAGCTGGCTGTTGAGAGAACGGGCCGCACCAAGCATGGCCACCAACAGGGCCTTTTCAGGCTCGGCAACCTGCACCTGGATGGTGGCAGTCACAGCGGCCGGGTTGGTGATGCGGTCGGTTGTTCCCAGGGTGCCGGTCAGCGTCTGAACACCGGGTGTGGCCGGGTCATAGGCGTAGGCGTTCCAGGTCACCGGAACGGTCCGGGTGACACCGGTATCTACTGTCACATCCAAGGATGTGGGCAGGTTCAGATCAGACAGCGGTGTGCCTGGCTCAACCTGGCGGACGTCGCTCGGAGCCGAGGCGATCACACCACCGTTGACAATCTCAATGGCGGGCTTGGCCGGCAACGGAGCCTCATCACCCAGATAGAAGCTGGCGAAACCGAACTGGTCGTAGCCGGCGTTCTTGTCCGCCACGCCGTCACGGTACATGCCGTCATGCATCAGCGTGCGGATGCCGTAATCGGTCGGGGACAGGGTGGTGACAATACCGATCCGGTTGTTCGAGGCCCGAAGGATCAGTTCTTCGCGCCAGTCGCCGAACATATCGGCCTTGAGGGTCGTGGTGCCTTTGTTGCCGGTCGATGTCATTCCGGTTTGCAGGTAGGTCGAGGTGGCGAACGTCAGGTCGTTGACCGAGTTGACGTTGGCACCCGCGGCGGCCATGGCCGTCAGGCCACCGCCGAACCAGATGGCGTACTGGCCTTGGGCGATGCCGCGTGCCTGGCCAGTGGCCAGAACGCTGCCATCGATCAGGCTACGAACCTCACCAGGGTTGGTAGCTTCGGTGCCGCCTTGGCCGCCAGGCCAACGGTTGGAGTAGTTGCCGGCCACTGAGCCTTCGTCATCGGACGCCTGATAGACGCCGTAGATGAGCGAGTTCTCAAAGATAACCTGGCCCTGATCGTTGAGGCGCCGGCCCTTGAGTGGGTCGTGCGCGTTGGGACCGGGAATCCAGCCGCTGTGAACGCCGGTACGCAGGTCATCCAACAGGTGCTCTTCAGAACCGGTGAACTGGACAATCTTGTTGGTCTTGTCGGCCGGGAGCAACGCACCCCGGTCGCCGTGACGCAGCGGAGCCCACACGTTGAGCGGGTTGTTGCGGACGGCGTCCGTCGCAAACTGGAACACGCCGGGCTGGGGGACGTCGGTCACATTGTTGACGGTCTGGCCGGCGATTGTCGGCATGATGTCGCCGTTGACAACCTCGGGGAGAATCTTGGTGCCGTCTGGGCTCAGCTCGAGCACCATGGCGGACATCACGATCTCGTCCCGGCCGTCACCGTCGATGTCGCCGGTGGCGGTGTGGTGGTTGCCGCGGTTTTGATAGTCATAGGCTTCCCCGCCCAGCGACCAGTACTGCGGATCGGCTGAGTCGAAGGCGGCCTTGAGGACTACCTGACCGTTCTCGATGCGGAAGGCAGCGAAGGTGGTCCGGTGGTAGTAACCGCGCTGGTTGATGGCGTATTGGTGCACGCCATCCAAGGCGGCCACCGAAGCCAGGTAACGGTTGGCGCGGTTGCCCTGGGCGTCGCCCCACTTGGCGTTCTTCCACGGATGAGTCAGCCAGTAGGCCTCGCTTGAGTTGATGACCTGGGCTTTGTAGCCGCCGGAGCCGTCAGCAATACCGGGGCCCGGGAACGCCAGGTAGGCGTAGTTGCCGCGCTGGGTGCACGGGGTCATGGCCCAAGTCTCGCCATCCACCGAGGCTTGCCAGGTGTGAGGATAGGCAGCCGAGGGAACCAGTACACCCTTGGAGGTGGCCGGGTCCCACTCGAAAGCGGACATGAATTCTTGGTTGTCCTTGGCCGCGCCCATCGGTCCGACGTGATAGGTCTTGATCCACCGCTTGACCGCCGGGTCGTTGGGGCCGTCATTGCCGCCACCAGCGGTTGGCGAACGCAGTGAGATGGCGAAGCTGGACAGCACTGACCAATAGGTGTTCAGAGCCGCCACGTTGCCGGTCTGGAAATACTCCTGAAACTTGGCGGTGGTGGAAGCGAGACCGTCCTGGCCGCCAACCACTGTCTGGAGGGTGTCTGGATAGACAACGGTCTGCGAGGACGCATCCCAGTTGCCGATCCGGGTACCAAGACCGGTCTTGAGCATCAGTTCAGACTTGCCGTCCGAATCGAAGTCTTCAACCATCAGGTTGTTCTCATGGTCATTGTGGGAGCCAACGTTGTAGCCCGTGTCCACACGGAACAGCAGGTCGCCGTCCATGGTGTAGACATCGACATACTCAGGAGCGGTCACGCCGTTGGTGCCGGAGTAGATCGGCTCGGAGTACATCGGGTCGGTTTGGGTGCCACGCCACTTGACCACGATCTCGTAGCGGCCATCACCGTCGAAATCGCCAGTGGTCATGTCTTGTGTCTGGTAGTTGGCGCTGTTGCGGGTATCAACCGCGGTCCCCGCCCCGTTCATGGCGATGGGCAGCGACTTGCCGCAGTCCAGGTTTTCGACATACTTGATGAACTCGGCTTCAAGCTCGTTGTACAGGGCGTTGTTGATCCGCCCGGCAACCAGCGCGTTGCTGGGAGTCCAGGTGGCGGCCGGGTAGACGGCGTTGCCCAGATTGTTGGGGACAGTGTTGTGGGCGTTCAGCCTGGCAACCCAGCCGTTCAGATCAGCCTGGGTCACAGTGGCTTGGTTCTCCCAGGCCTGGCGGAATTCCTTCAGCAGGTCCATATCCACCTCATACCAGTGCTTGGCAGGAGATGTGCCAGGGATAACCATGTTGTTGGCGCTCAATCCGCCGCCAGGACCGAAGCTGTATCCGCGGTAAACGAACCGCGGCAGCAGCACGGGGGTGGGGGCCGGCTTCAGCGGGATGTAGTGGGCAGCGCCCCTACCGGCCTGGGCCCCGGAGCCCACCAGGGTCAGCATGGGGACGGTCATGCCCTCACGGGTGTACTCAACACCGTTAACCAAGGGTGCCACCTCATACACTGAGGCAGCCGTTCCCGCTGGGTCGGTGTAGTTCGATGGCGTGGTGTTCTCCTTGACGATGCCCGGGTTGGTCGCATAGTTGCTCTCCGGAGCGACATCTCTAGGAGCGATGGTGGCAATCTTGGCGAAGCCGGCGCCATCATCGCGATAGACGTTCCATGACAGTCCGTCAGGTTCATTACCCAAGAACCGCCAGCTGAGGAAGACGCCGCCGCTCGGAAGCTCGGCGGCAACCAAGCCGCGATCCAGGTACTCAACGGGACGCAGCGGGATCCCCGATGTGCCCCCGCCGCTCCCCGGCGCGGGATCAGCCGAGGCCGGCAGGGCCACAGCCGTGCCAGCCGCTAGTACCAACCCTGTCGCCAGGGCAACAAGTCTTTTCTTCATAACCGCACTTTCATTTCGCTTGAATTGGCAGCGTCGCCAAAACTTGGGACGTGAAACGATTCAATCACACGCGCTAGAAGCCGGTCAAGCCCTCAGCGAAACTTTGTTTCAGGGCTAGTTGGGCGGTACGCCACCAGGCCTCTGCGGCCGGATCAGTAGTAGGTCCGGAGGTACTCCGCCAAGCACAGCATGGCCATGGCCTGGCCGTAGGGTGTGGAGGCCAACTCGACATGCCGGGAGTAGTCCAGATCATCTGCCAAGAAGGTGCCTCCAGAGACCTGCAAAAGCTCCCCATCAGGGGAAATGTGCTCCGTTACGGCCCGTACGGCGCGCTCCGCCACCGGCAGATAGGAGCTGTCCAGGTAGCCCAGGCGAACGGACTTGGCCAGCCCATAAGCAAAGCCGGCAGTGGCGGAAGACTCCACATAGGCGGACGGATCATCCAACAGCGTGTGCCACATGCCGTTGTCCGCCTGGCAGCCCCCCAGGGCCGCGGCTTGGGAATCCAACACCTCCAACAAGAACCGCCGGGCGGAATTGCCTTCCGGCAAGTCCATCAACTCCAAGAAATCCGGGATGGCAATGGTGGCCCAGGCGTTGCCGCGGGCCCAGCGGGCCCGGGCAAAGGAGTGGTTGCCGTCAAAGGTCCAACCGTGGAACCACAGGCCACTCTGCCGGTCCTGAAGATAGTTGGCGTGCAACAAGAACTGGTAGACGGCCTCATCAAGATACTCTGGGCGGCCCAGCACCCGGCCAATCTTGGCCAGCGGCAGAACGGTCATCATGAGCGTGTCAGCCCACAGTTGGTAGTGGTTGTCCGCCACGCAGGTGATGTGCTGCAAACCGGCGTGGGGAGTGCGCGGCATGCGCCGCATGACCCATTCAGCCCAAGCGTCCAGGTAAGGCAGCAGAGTCCGTTCGCCGGACTCCTCATAGACATATGCCAAGGTCAGCAGCGCTGCCATGGTGTTGACGTTCTTCGGCGCGGCGCCTTTGCGGAACTGATCGGCAAACCAGCGTTCAACCACCTCACGCATTGATGCATCCCCAGTCAGCCGGTAGTACTGCCAGATGCCGTACAGTCCAACCCCTTGAGGCCACTCCCAGCCGGCCCAGCTGCGGCCGTCCACCACCCGCCCGTCATCCAGTTGGATGGCGGATTCGCCAGCTTGTTCCTTGATGTTGACCAGGGCGTCCGTCAGCCGCCGCACCAACTCCTTAATATCCCCCCGGCTGATGAACCGTTCGGGGGCGCGCAACAACGGGTTGTCCGCTACTGGCCAGACTTTCATGGCGAACTCCTTCGGGGTTGGGCGCCGGCCCGGCAGCCCGGATTCAGCGCGGCCACCGCTACCATTTTGGGGCGACCCGTTGCGGCGACCTGAAACGATTCAATATGATGGGGATCGACTTGTCAACGAGCTTCGTCCCAGGGCCGCAGCCCTTGCCCAAAGCCGGAGTAGACAGACACACAGACAAAGCAGTCCCCCTAGTTAGGAGCCACCATGATTCTGGATGATTTTTCACTGGCTGGACAAGTGGCCTTGGTCACCGGCGCCGGCCGCGGCCTGGGCCAGGGCTACGCCATAGGCCTGGCCGAAGCCGGAGCCGATGTGGCCCTGCTGGACCGTTCAAGTTGCGATGAAACCGCCGCCCAAATCCGTGACCTGGGCAAACGCGCCGTTTGCATCCAAGCCGACCTGTCCCAAACCACCCCCGCCCAAGCCGACAAACTGGTTGGCTCAGTGGTGGCGGAGTTGGGCCAACTGGACATTCTGGTGAACAACGCCGGCATAATCCGGCGCCAGCCGGCCGTAGACCACAGCCAAGAGAACTGGAAAGACGTCCTGGCCATCAACCTGGACGCCGTCTTCTACCTCAGCCAAGCCGCCGGCCGGGTTATGCTGCCCCGCGGCCACGGCAAGATCATCAACGTGGCCTCAATGCTGTCCTACCAAGGCGGCATCCTGGTGCCCTCCTACACAGCCGCCAAACACGCCGTGGCCGGCATCACCAAAGCCCTGGCCAACGAATGGGCGGCACAGGGAGTCAACGTCAACGCCATCGCCCCCGGCTACATGGCGACAGACAACACCGCACCGATCCGGGCCGATGCCGCGCGTGAAGCCTCCATCTCCGACCGGATCCCGGCCGCCCGGTGGGGCAAAGCTGCCGATCTAGCCGGCACGGTGGTCTTCTTGGCCTCCGCCGCCAGCGACTACGTCCACGGCGCCATCATCCCCGTAGATGGCGGCTGGCTGACCCGCTAACCACCCACCCCACCGAAAGGAACCACCATGGAGCAACGGTATGCCACCAGCCCCGACCAAGTCCCAACTATGACCACCACCCAGGCCCGTGACCGCTACCTGGTAGAAGACCTCTTCCAAGCCGATCAAATCAAGCTGGTCTACACCCATCACGACCGGATTGTGCTGGGCGGCGTGATGCCCGTCACCCAGCCGCTGACCCTGACGGCGCCACCGGAGTTCCGCAGCGCCACGTTCTTCGATCACCGCGAGGCCGGCATAGTCAACGTAGGTGGAACCGGCACCGCGACTGTCGATGGCGAAATCTATCCCCTCCCCCACGGCGGCTGCCTATACGTTGGCCGCGGCGCCGCAGACGTCACATTCACCACCGTTGACCCGGTTGAGCCGGCCAAGTTCTATGTCTTCTCCGCACCGGCCCACACCGCCTTCCCCACGGTGCTGGTGCCACCAGGCGAAGGCACGGTCCGTGAACTGGGTGACCAGTTGACCTCCAACCGCCGCTCACTGAACCAATACATCCACACCGACGGCGTCCAGTCATGCCAAGTGGTGATGGGTGTCACCACCTTGCACCCAGGAAACATGTGGAACACCATGCCGGCTCACACCCATGACCGGCGGACCGAGTGCTACCTGTACTTCGACCTGCCGGCGGACGCCCGGGTGTTCCACCTGTTTGGCCAACCCAGCGAGACCAGGCACCTGGTGGTGGGAGACAGCCAAGCGGTCATCTCCCCCAGTTGGTCCATCCACTCCGGGGTGGGCACCGCCGCCTATTCCTTTGTCTGGGCCATGGCCGGCGAGAACAAGCTTTTCGATGACATGGACGGTTTCCCAGTCACCGCCATGAAATGAGCCTTCTGAAGGGGTAAATCGGCGCCAAGGCGAAAGCCGAAGCGCCGGGTCTGCTTCGTTGGCCTCGCGGCTGCTTGCGGGGCCAACGAAGCCAGACCTCTACAAATTGGCTCCTTCGGCCCCGCTTGGCAGGGCCGGCACAGGTTAGAGCAGGCTGGTCTCAACGTTGAAGGCTTGGGCCACAGCCCGCAGTTCGGCTCTGGTCAGACCCCGGGATGGCGATCCGCAAGCGGTGTTGGCTTGGTCATACATGGCGCCGGTCTCGGCATATTCAATCAGGTCAACGGCTTGCAGCGGGCTGACATCAGAGCGGGTCAGCAGCCCGTGTTTGGACCAGATGGCAATCCGATGGGTCCGCAACGCCGCCACTGAGGCCGCCCGCAACTCATCCGAACCGGGCACCATGAACGGCAACACCGCCAAGCCCTCCGGCAACTGCACAATGGTTTCCGGTTCCCAGCGCAGAATCCGCCGTGAGAACACCGCCGAACCAGCCAAGTCCGCCCGGTGTGACAGGGCCACCAGGTGTGGCGGTTGGGCGTGAACCACGCAATGTAGGTCCAGGCCCCGGCTTGAAACCTGGTCCTGGTGGACCGCCAAATGAGAGTTGAACTCGCTGGTGGGAGTCTTGTAGGCGCGGTCCTCACCGGAGCGGAGCAGCGCCGCTGTGCCCTTGTCCCCCACCACCACGGCGGCCACATTGGCGGTGGGCGCCTCAGCCACATCCCGCAACCGGCAGCCAGAACCGGTCACCAATACCGTCCAACCGGCCAGCGCAGGGGCCGGGTCCGGCAGCTCAAACTCTTCGCTGACTGGGAACAACTCTTCCAAACCGGCCACCTTCCGGGCGGCTACCGAGATGTTTCCGGCGCCGGCCTCGCAAGCTTTGATGGCGTCCAGCCGGCGCCCGGCCGCACCCATGGCGCGCAGGAGGGCGGCGGCATCGGCGGCGTTGATCTTCTTTTTCACGGTAGTGACTCCTTGGTGACGATGGGCGTTTGGCCGGCCGTAGCCGGGTAGCGAAGCAGGCCGTCCGGGGACGTCCCCGGGTAGATTTCAGGGCCGGCGCCGGGCGGTGGTGGTTCGGGCAGGCACAGCGTGGGTGGGAACCGATCGGCGATCAGCCGCCGCAGGTCCGCCAGCGACCCGCCCACCGCGCCGATCCCGCGGGCCACCGCCAAAGCGTTGCCCAGGGCGGTGGCCTCTCCAGGGCCGGCCAGCACTTCAACGCCAGGCAGGGCGGTGGCCGCCGCCCGGCAGAGCAGCCGGTTGTTCGATCCGCCGCCCACCACGTGCAGCCGGCTGACCGCCAACCCGGTGATGGTTTCGGCTTGGCGCACAGCCCGCGCATAGGAGGCCGCCAACGAGTCGATGATTGCCCTGGTCAGCTCCGCTTGGGAGAAGCCGGACGGGTTGGGTTGGTCACCGTTGTTGGTGGCCGATGCCGCGCGCCCGGCCGCCGCAGAAGCCGAGCCTACCCGGGCCGGCATACCGCCCGGAGCAATGAAAGCTGGATCGTCAGCATTGAAGGCCGGGCCGGCCGGTAGGGCGGCGGCCTGGTCCAACAGGACGCGGGTGTCAGCTTCCAGCCCCTGCGCCGCCCAGGCCCGCTGGCATTCGTTGAGCAGCCACAGGCCGGAGACGTTCTTCAGGAAACGGACAGTGCCGTCCAAGCCGAGTTCGTTGGTGAAGTTGGCCTCCCGGGCCGCGGCGGTGGCGACTGGTGCCGGCAACTCCACTCCGACCAACGACCAAGTGCCGCAAGAAATGTAGGCGAACTGGCCCTCATCTGGAGCGCCGGCTGGAGCCAAAGCCGGCACGGCTGCCACAGCGCTGGCCGTGTCATGGCCGCCAACCGCTACAACCGGCGTTTCGGCAGCCAAGCCCAGCCTCTCAGCCAGGTCCGCCCGCAAGCCGCCAACCACCGTGCCCGGTTCTACCACTTGGGGGAACAGCCCTTGCGGCAAGCCCAGGGCGTCAATCAGCGGCCAACACCAGCTGCGGCGCCACGGATCAAACAGTCCTGACGTGGAAGCGGCTGTCACTTCGGCAAAGGCTGCGCCGGTCAAATGATGGGCCACCAGATCCGGCAACATCAATAGCTTGTCCGCCTGCTCCAGCCGGCCCGGCATTGGCGAGCGGCCCAAGACTTCAGCGGCTAGTTGGAAAACCGTGTTGAACCGTTGGTGGGCGGCGCCGGTCAAGCCGTATAGGGCCTGGCCGGAATCAGGTGCGGCCGGCCTGGCCGCCCGGTCCCACACCCACGGCTCAACACCTTCGGTGCGGTCATCGCGGTAGGCCACCACTGGGCCAAGCAGCTGGCCAGAAGCATCAATGAACCCGAAATCTGCTCCCCACGAATCCACACCGATGGCGTCCACCGGGCCCTGACCGGCAGCTTTGGCCAGACCCTCGGTGACCTGCGCCAAAAGGTACTGGAAGTTCCACAGGAGGTAGGCGGAACCGTCCACCTGATGGGGTTCGGGGTACAACCGGAAACGGTGGACCTCTTCGAGTTCCAACACACCCGGCCCCACCGTGACCATCATTACCCGGCCAGATGAAGCCCCCAGATCAATGGCCGCGACGCGAGCGGCGCCGGGCATCAGGCGCCCCAGCTGGCTTGAACGCCGCCAATTCTCTCGCTGGCCATGCGTTCGGCGTAGCCGGATTGTCTGAACGCCTCCACCGGATCGGCACAAGCGCCCTTGGCGGCCCTGATCTCCGCCAACAACGGGCGCACATCGGTGTTGAAGGCGTCCATCAGAATGCCGTTGGCACCCAACACATCACCGGTCAACTGGGCTTCCGCCAAGGCTGCGCGGTCCACCAGCAAAGCTTTGGCAGTGGCCTCCTGAACGTTCATGACGGACCGGATTTGGCCCTCGATCTTGGATTCGATGTTGTGGCACTCGTCCAGCATGAAGTTCACGCCGGCTTCCGGCGCCAAGGCGTTCGCCGCCACAATCTGATCCATGATGCGGAACAGCTGGAACGGATCAGCCGCGCCGGCCATCAGGTCGTCATCCGCGTAGAACCGGGAGTTGAAATCGAAAGCCCCCAGGCGGCCGGCCCGCAGTAGTTGCATAACGATGAATTCAACGTTGGTGCCAGGGGCATGGTGGCCGGTGTCCAGCACTACTTTGGCTTGTTCGCCCAGGGCCAGGCAATGGAGCAATGAAGTGCCCCAATCCGGAATGTCCATGGCGTAGAACGCCGGTTCGAAGAACTTGTATTCCAGGAGCAACTGCTCATCCGGCTTGAGGGCCGCGTAGATTTCAGCCAAGCCATCGGCAATGCGTTCCTGGCGGGCCCAGAGGTTGTCCTGGCCCGGATAGTTCAGGCCGTCTGACAGCCATATTTTCAACGCCTTGGAACCGGTGGCCCGGCAAACTTGCAAGCAGTCCAAATGGTGTTGGACGGCCTTGGCCCGGGCCGCCGCATCGGGGCTGGCCAGCGATCCCAGCCGGTAGTCATCATCTTGGAAAACGTTGGAGTTGATCACGCCCAGGGTCACACCGTGGTCAGTGGCATGGGCGGCCAGTTCTTCGAAGTCCGGCACCTGGTCCCAGGGGATATGCAGCGACACCCGAGGGGCGGAGCCGGTCAGCTGATGGACCAGGGCGGCGTCTGCCACCTTTTCAAATGGGTCGCGAGGGGTGCCTGGGGTGGCGAACACCTTGAAGCGGGTGCCGGCGTTGCCAAAGCCCCATGACGGCAATTCGATCTCTTGGGCAGCCAGTGCCGCACGCACAGATTCGGGAACGTCCTGCGGATCTCCGCGTCCGGCGCTCGGCATATTGGTCATTTGGCTGCTCCTTCGCATGGTGGCGCTGGCTGGGGCTGGGGTGGGGCCGCCCAGGGCGAAGTGAATCGTTTCAATCCGCCGTCGCCAGAATACCCCATGACGGCTGCCAAGGGAACTGTTTAGGGCCTGTTCATTCGTTACAGGCGGGGTGGCCCAACGGGCACCAACCGGCGGCTGGGCCGGGAGGAGGCGCGGACCACCAATTCCGGCTGAAACACCAAGTGTCCGGCTGGTGCGGCGGCATCGGCCCCGGCTTGCTGACGCAACAACTCGGCGGCGCTGCGGCCCATCTCATAGGTCGGCTGCGCCACCGATGTCAACGGCACTGCCAACTCCGCGGCCAACTCCAAGTTGTCGTAGCCAACCATCGGCGTGTCCGCCGGATCCAAACCGGCGTTGCGCAATGCCCCGGCCGCACCAATGGCCACCAAGTCATTGACGCAGAACAGCGCCTCCGGCGGGCAGCCATCGTGGAAGGCCAACCATTCTTCGATGGCCGCCGCCCCGCCGGCGGCATCAATCGAACCGACCCGAACCTCGGTCAAAGCCGAATCTGGTGTCAAACCGGCGGCGCGGACCGCCCGGCGGGCCCCCTCCCAACGGTCCCGGCACTGACTCAGCCGGTGCGAACCGTTCAACATGACGACCTGTTCAGCTCCGCCGCCCAACAAATGCCGTACCGCCAACTGGCCGCCGGCCACGTTGTCAACCGCTACCGAAGGCAACTGCTCAACCGGCGAAGGATGGTCCAACAACACCACTGGCGTGCCACGCCCGGCCAACTCGACCAACTGGAAAACATCATCCGAGGCCGGCACCGCCACCACCCCGGCCACCGCGTGGGCGGCAAACAAACTCAAAATGCGGCGCTCGCGGGTCGGGTCTTGATCTGAAGAGGCCAACATCAACGAAAGTCCGCGGTCGCCGGCGGCGTCTTCCACGCCGCGCGCTATCTCAGTGAAGAAAGGGTTACGAATATCTAGTACAACCAAACCAATGGCGGCCAAAGTGCCGGTCCGCAGGCCGCGAGCGGCCCCATTGGGTACAAACTGAAGCCGGTCAATGGCGGCTTGGACGCGCTCACGCGTAGCCCGGGACACCTTACCGGGACGATTAACAACGTTGGACACAGTGCCAACGGACACGCCGGCGGCACGGGCTACGTCGGTGACGGACGGGCGAGCGGCATCTCCGCGCGGCATCATGCGCCTCCCTATTCAGATTTCGGCTATTCAAGAACGTTTCAAATGTACTCCTCACGCGCCGCCCGCCCGTCCACCGGCAGGCCGACCGCCCATAAATGAACGGCCCGGCGGTCACTCAGAGGCCAAGGCTTCGGCTGGGGCCGTCTTGGCAGCCCGGCGGCCCGGCAAGATGGCAGCCAGCAGGCCCACCAATACGCTCAAGACCAAAATCAGCAACAGGCGTTCTACTGGCACGGCCATGGCTGCATAGTCGGTTGGACCCAACAGCAAGGCCGCCCCCAGGGAGCCATAGCCCCAACCGATCAGGACGCCCATCAAGCCGGCCACCCCGGCTATCACCATGCCCTCCAAGGCCAGCATCATCCGGACCCCGCCTCGGGTCAAGCCCAGGGCACGCAGCAGAGCTGTCTCCCGGGCTCGCTCAATCACGGACAAGGACAGCGTGTTGGACACGCCCACCAATGCCACCAACACGGATACCGCCAACAGCGCCAAGCCGATCAGCAACATGGTGTCAACCACCTTGTGGTTCTCAGAGCGCATGATGGCTTCGCCACCGACCGAATAGCTTTGACCATCCTCAACGTTCGAATCCCGGGTGACAAGCTCTTGAATCTCCGTGACCGCATCGACCGGTTC
>JAIRTF010000248.1 GCA_031255075.1 Bifidobacteriaceae bacterium
AGCTTGGCCGCGCATCTACGACACCCTGCGCATCACTCTGGGCTGGGCTTGGACCTGGTTGGTGGTGGCCGAGCTGGTGGCGGCTTCCAGCGGCATGGGCTACCGGATTTCGGTCGCCAAACGCTACTTCGAAACTGACACCATCATCGGCTACATCCTGGTGCTGGGAGTGTTGGGGTTGTGCTTCGACCAGGCCATGCGGGCGCTAGGCCGGGGGCTATTCAGATACCAGAAGGCTGAACGATGAGCCAAGACCAAACCAACAGGCCGGCTGCTACGGGGGCCGGCGGTGCGGCATCGGCCACCGAGGCCAAAGTGGAGGTACGCGGACTGACCAAACGGTTCGGCGAAGTAGTGGCGCTCGATGGCGTGGACCTGACCCTGGCACCGGATGAGTTTGTCTCCCTGGTGGGGGTGTCCGGGTGCGGCAAGTCCACCATGTTGTCAATCGTGGCCGGGCTGACCGAACCAACCGAAGGCTCCGTGTTGGTCGATGGCTCGCCAATCCTGGGACCCGGCCGGGACCGGGGAGTGGTCTTCCAACAGGCCACGCTGCTGCCCTGGTTGACCGCCCGAAAGAACGTTGAATTCGCCTTGCGGGCCGAACCGCTGAACCACTCAGAACGGGCCGATTTGGCCCGCGAACACTTGGACCTGGTCGGATTGACCGGCTTTGAGGACTCCTACCCGGCGCAACTCTCCGGCGGGATGCGCCAACGGGTGGCCTTGGCCCGGTCGCTCAGCTACCGGCCATCAATTCTGCTGATGGATGAGCCGTTTGGGGCGCTGGACGCTTTGACCCGGCGCGAAATGCAGGAACTGCTGATAGGTATCTGGGAATCCCACCGAATGACGTTGCTGTTTGTCACGCACGATATTGAGGAGGCGGTGTTCCTATCCGATCGGGTGGTCACCATGACACCCCGGCCCGGCCGCCTGCGGGCCCAACTGGAAGTTGATCTGCCCCGGCCAAGGCTGCCTGACCTGGTAGCCGAACCCCATTTCATGGAGTTGACCAGGCATTTGATGAAGTCCTTCCGCGGGGCTCCGGCCGGTGGGGCCAAGACCACCGCCTTGACCACCGGAGCGCGGCGTGGTGGGACCGACTTGAGCGGCATGGTTGGCCTGACTGGCGCGGCTGATGCGGGAGTGGACGGCGCTGAGCTCCGCCAACTGCTGGCTGACCTGGTCCGAACAGATTCGCAAAACCCGCCCGGTAACGAGGGCAAACTGGCGCGACTGGTCGGCGAATACTTGGCGGCCGCCGGGCTGGAAGTTGAATTGCGTGAAGCTGAACCGGGGCGGCCCAATGTGATTGCCCGCCTGACCGGCACCAACCCTGAGGCTTTACTGTTCAACGCCCATCTGGACACCGTTGGCATTGGCGATCTGGGATTGTGGTCCACGGAGCCGCTGGGTGCCGAGGTGGTGGATGGCAATCTATATGGCCGGGGCGCATGCGACATGAAAGGCGGGTTGGCCGCCATGATGGCTGCCGCCGCCGCAGTGGCCCGAAGTGGACGCAAACCTGAGCGGTCGTTGCTGTTCACCGCTGTGATCGATGAAGAAGTCTGGTTCAAGGGAACCAAGTCGCTGATCGCTTCCGGCCTGCTGGCCAACTGTGTCCGCGCCTATGTTGGCGAGCCGACCTCATTGGGGATCGCTTCAGCTCTGCAAGGCGCCGCTGAGTTCACCGCCCGGGTGCGGGGCCGGTCTTCTCACACCGGCATGGCCGAATTGGGGGTCAACGCCATCTGGGCCATGACCCATGTGTTGGAGGCTTTGCGCGGCTACGCGGACGGTTTGGCAGGCCGCGGCGCAGCCTTGGGTTTCGGGGCTGATCCGTCCCTCAACCTGGGCACCATCAAAGGCGGCACCGGTGTGACCCTGGTGCCGGATTCTTGCCAGATCGCTTTTGACCGCCAAGTGCTGCCTGGTGAGGACATCGAAGCGGTCATCTCCGAGTTGCGCCAGTTGTTCGCCCAGACTTGCCAAACTCACTCCATTGATGGCGACCTGGTCTGTGAACAGTTCTTCCGCCCCTGGCAGGCCGAACCTGATTCCCCAACCATCCAGGCCCTGGAACAGGCCCACCGATCCGCCGTTGGCACCGATCCTCAACCAACTCTGTTCCGCGGCTACTGCGAAGTGGAACTCCTGGCCGCCGCCGGAATTCCGGGTGCCGTCTACGGCCCCGGCGATCTGCTCCAAGCCCACCGCCCCGACGAATTCGTCCCCCTAGCCGAAGTCGAAGCCGCCGCCCGCACCTACACCGCCCTGGCCACCAACTTCCTCTTCAAAACCCCCTAACCCACCCAAGCGCCATCGACGCCCTGGAGGCACGTTTCCGCACCCCGGCGACGCGTCATCGGCGACTCGGAAGCCCGTCCCCCACCCGACGGCGCGTCATCGGCAGCCCCAAGTGAGGTTCTGACCCCAATAACAGCTGCTTCCGCCCGTCAAACTGCCCTCTCAAGCCCCCACCCCAGCCTGAGTGGGCACTTTGACGTTCAAACTGCCCCGAACCGCGTCACCGGAACCGACACGATTTGTGTAGCCACTGGTCAGAGCCCCGCCAACAGCGGCCCAAGAACCCAACGCCCCACCCAACCCCGTCAAACTGCCCTCTCAAGCCTCCACCGCGCCTTGAGTGGGCACTTTGACACCCAACCGGCCCTATCCC
>JAIRTF010000147.1 GCA_031255075.1 Bifidobacteriaceae bacterium
ACCTCCGGTAGTTCAACCGGCAGCATCTTCTCCGGCAGGGCCACCGGTTCGCCATCGGCCCCGTAAACGATCGGGAACGGCTCGCCCCAATAGCGTTGGCGGGAGAACAACCAGTCACGCAGCCGGTAGGTGACCATTTCCTCGCCGGCGCCACGTTCCGCCAACCATTCGACAATTACCTGTTTGGCCTTGGGTACGTCCAGTCCGTTCAACGAAACGGTGGCGTTGGCCGAATTGATGGTCCGCCCTGGTCCGGTCCAGGCACCGCCGGCCCAATCCGCCGGTGGTTCAACGGTCCGCACATAGGGCAGGGAGAAGGTTTGGGCAAAGTCCCAGTCGCGTTCGTCTTCAGCCGGGACGGCCATGATGGCGCCGGTGCCGTAGTCCATCAACACGTAGTCCGCGGTGAACACCGGGATTTTCTCATCATTGACGGGGTTGACGGCGAACAGCCCGGTGAAGACGCCGGTCGTCTCACGGCCCTCGGCCACTCTTTCGGCGGCAGTCTTGCTGGCGGCGGCCGCAGCGTAGGCTCCGACCGCTTCAGCCGGGTTGGCGTAACCGCCGGTCCAGGTCGGTTTGGTGCCCGCCGGCCAAGAGCTTCCCAGGCCGTCTTTGAGCAGCGGATGTTCGGGTGAAACCACCATGAAGGTGGCGCCGAACAGCGTGTCCGGCCGGGTGGTGAACACGGACAGGGTTTGCCCGGATGCCGTTTGACTGGCCCCGGCCGGACCAACCACTTTGAAGTGCACCAAGGCGCCAACTGAACGGCCAATCCAGTTGCGTTGCATGGCCACCACTTTGTCCGGCCAATCGACCAGGTCCAGATCAGCTGCCAGCCGTTCGGCATAGGCGGTGATCCGCATGTTCCACTGCTTCAAAGCTTTGGTGAAAACCGGGAAGTTGCCACGTTCGGAGCGGCCATCCGCCGTGACCTCTTCATTGGCCAGCACCGTGCCCAAGCCCGGAGCCCAGTTGACGGGCGCTTCGGCCACATAGGCCAAACGGAAAGTGTTGAGTAGGGCTCGCCGTTCGGCATCAGACAGGTCTCGCCATTGGGCGCCACCGGGGACCGCCCGGCGTCCCTCAGCGAAGGCCGCTTCCAGTTCCGCTATGGGCCGGGCGCAGCCTTTGCCACCATCTGGGCGGACGGCCTGCGGGTCGTAGTAGGAGCCGAACAGTTGCAGAAAAATCCACTGTGTCCAGCGGATATATGACTCATCGGTGGTGGCGAAGGAGCGCCGCGGGTCGTGAGCCAAACCCAAGCGCCGCAACTGGCCGCGCATCGTGGCAATGTTGTCTTCGGTGGTGCCCCGGGGATGGCGACCGGTTTGCAAGGCGTACTGTTCGGCCGGCAGGCCAAAGGCGTCATAGCCCAAGGCGTGGAGCACGTTGTCCCCCAACATGCGCCGGTAACGGCCCACCACGTCGGTGGCTATATAGCCCAGCGGGTGCCCTACATGCAGACCCTTTCCCGAAGGGTCAGGGAACATATCCATGACGAAGACCTTGCGGTCATCCGCGGTGGCGTGGCGCCCCTCGCCGTCAACTAGCTGGCCTTGAGGGTTGGCGGCCCAAAAGACGCGCCGGCGTTCCCATTCGTCTTGCCATTTGGTTTCGATCTGCTGCGCCAGCTCTGGTGAATAGCGGTAGGGGGGCTGATCGCTGGCGGCGGTACTCGTTTCAGACACCGCGCTAGTTTATGCCCAGCCATCGCGGAAGGACCGGAGGTGCGCCCGCGCCGCCCAACTGGGCAGACCTCCGTACAGCCAAGCTGGCCCCTGTAGACAGGCAGCGACCTTCAGCCAGGGACGATGCCGCGCCGCCGCCCAGTCCACCAGGTGAGCTTGGGCGGGCGGTCCTGACGCGGCATCGACCGCCGGAGCCGTGCCTGCCATGGCCAGTTCAAGAGGGATTGGCGATTGGAATAGGCTGTGAAGGTCTAGACCATACGCACTCATGGAGGTAACCATGCCAGCTCCCCAGACCAACGCCATTCTGCAGGCCGCGCTAGTGGATCTGATTGACCTTTCGTTGCTCGCCAAGCAAGCCCATTGGAATGTGCGGGGAACCAATTTCCGGTCGGTTCACCTTGAACTGGATGAGGTGATAGACCAAGTTCGAGTCAACTCGGATGATGTCGCCGAAAGGCTGGCCGCGGTGGGCGGCAGCCCAGACGGACGCGCCGCCACGGTGGCTGCCACCACCAATGTTCCGACTATCGAACCAGGCCCGGTGGCCGCTCCGGTTGTGGTCAGCGAGTTCGCCAAGCGGATCTGGGAGGCCAGCCGCCGCATCGAAGAGAAGCTGACCGAACTGGATACCGACATGCCCTCCCAAGACCTGCTGATTGAGGTAGTAGCCGGCTTGGACAAAGCCGCCTGGATGTTGCGTTCACAAATCGAACCCTGAGCCGATCGCAGAGCCCTGTCTGCACTGAACGGCACCGGCTCAACGCCGGGAGGCGAAAGCACCCTGTGCCGGTCGTGGCCAGCCCGCTCTGGCGGCGCCAACGGCCCTTACGAAGGCAACAGCGGCGCGGGGTAGATCGGCGAAAGCTCAGCCGAGGCATCCGGGTTGACGGTCAGCAGTTGCCAGGCCACCAGCCGGTGGTGGGAGTCAAACAGCAGCACGGTGATCTCCGCTGGAGAGGCCAGCGGCCCAATGGTGGTCGTCTCGTTGATGTCACGCCCAGTTGAGGACGCCACATAGCCCACCCCGGCGCCCACCAGATGCGGATCAATCCGGTTGTGGATGTGGCCGGATACGGCCAAAGGCACGCAACCCTCTTCAAGGGCGGTCTGGGCAACCGCTGGGTCATGGATCAACAACAGATCAACCTTGCTGGTGGCATCGCAAGCCGTATCCGCCAACCGCTGGGCTATCTGGCCCTGGTCTTCATCCCCCACCAGGCCGCCGCCCACGCCAACTTCGGTGTGTTCGGCATCGGCATCACCCAAGATCCTGAACCCGCGGGCGTTGATGATGTGGCCGTCCAAGACGCGGGCGCCGGCCCCCCGCAGTTGGTCTTTGGTCAGGTCGGTGTCGTGATTGCCGGTGGCGACCACCCAATCGATGCCGGCGGGCAGGGACTGCGCCAAGGTGTCGATGCAGTACCGCTCCACGGCCGTGCCATCCATGGTTGTGTCTCCGGCGTCCAACACCAGCTTGGTTCGCGACCCGATGGCGGCCGCGCCAACCACTTGCCCCATGCCGACGTTGCAGTGCAGGTCGCTGTACACCACCACTGGCTCCAAACCGCCGTAGGGGTCTTTGCCGTGCTCCCAGGGCCGGTCCGGTCCGGCGGAAGGGCTGGTGGACGGGTCCGCCGAGGGGTCAGCCGATGGGTCGCCAGAGGGGTCACCTGAGGGATCAGCCGAAGGCCTGGCCGCCGCGCCCTCAGAGGCATTCGCCGAAGCGCTGGCGCTGGGTTCCCCCGGCGTGGCCGATGCCGCCGCGTCAGCCTCCGCCCCACTGCGCGGCTCATATTCGGCCCGTTCCGCCGCCTCAGCCCGTTGTTCGGCGAAGACCGCCTCGACGTTCTTCGAAGCCTCTTCGTAGAAGCGCACGTTGTCCCGGTAAGCGTTCAGGAAGACATCGCCATAATCAGCGGCCAACTGCCCCAAGCGGCCAGTCAGATGGGCTCCTTCCAAGGGCGTATCGTCCAGCAAAGCCACCGGCGTGACGCTCAGGTTCTCACGCTGCAAAGAGATCAACCAGCCGGTCCCAACCAGACCAACAGCCACCACTGCCACGCCGCTGACTGCAGCCTGCCACCGGTGCCGGGCCGCCCACATTCCCACCTGGTTGCGCCGCGAACGCCCAGCCAACATCAACGCGAAGATGGTGACCACCATGACACCGGTCCAATAGCCGCCGGCCCGGATGGCGGCATCGCCCACCAACCGTTTGGCGGCGCCCTCCAAGGTGGTGCCCACACCCATGTAGGCCTGGCCGTATTCGGTCAAGTCAGCGGCCAAGGCTTGGGTGTCCACCACATCGGTGGCCAGATCGGCCGGGATTGGCCCTACAGCCACCCGCAGGCCAAACAGATTCAACGGCCCGGGCAGCGGGCTCGGCAAGACCGCCGCTCCCAACGGCCCCAAGTCGATGGTCAAATGCGAATCGACTGTGACCTCATACAGCGCCTCATGGGGGCCAAACGAATACTCGGTGCGGGCCGTGGCCACCCCGGCGAACAGGCACGGCACGGCCACCAGCAGCCCGTAGGCCAGCCAGTGCGTCAAACGCCGCTTCATACCGTCCAGTCCCCCATTCGCACCTCGCCGGCCGCGTAGCGCTCAGCCAGGGCCGGCAGAGTCAGCTTTTCGCCGGGTTCAGCCAAACCCAACGAATGGCCGATGCCGCCCAGCACCCCCTCCGCACCACCGTACGCCGCCCACAACGCACCGCCCGCAAAAGCCTGGTCCCGTTTCGCCAAGCGTTGGCCGTTGGCGTTGTAGACCAGGCCGACATGCAAATACTCGACTGGTTCCAAGCCCAACAGATGAGCCAAATAGGCTTGCCGGCCGGAGGAAGTGAGCAGATCGTCACCGCGAGTTACCTGGGTGACCTGCTGAGCGGCATCGTCCACCACCACCGCCAAGTTGTAGGCAGCCACACCGTCAGAGCGACGCAAACAAAAACTGTCCACCGGTTGCTCCGTCAGCCCGGCGCGGCGGTCGGTGACCGGCCAACTGGTGACCGCGGCTCGCAACCGGATGGCGGCCGGGCGGATAGCGGACCGTTC
>JAIRTF010000326.1 GCA_031255075.1 Bifidobacteriaceae bacterium
GCGACATCGCCCGGAGCGGGAGCGACCCGCGCCGCCAAGAACGTGGCCTGCGGCAAAGCCACCGGCAGAGACAGGCCGCCGTTGTAGTCGGTATGTTCACCGATCAGGTTGACCCGGCCTGGTGACATCCACACGCCAGCCGGCGGTTCGCCGAACAGCCGCTGAAAGCCATCCGTGACACGGCGAATGCCCTCGGCAGGGGTCCAAGCGGTGATGAAATGTGGCTCAGTCATGATGGGCTGGTTCCCGTCTCGGAATTGGGTGTGACCTGCGCCAAGGCGGCGCGCAACCGGTCCGCGATGCGTTCGGGTGTGGTGTCGGAGATCCAAGCTCCCATGCCAGATTCGGAACTGGCCAGGTACTTGAGCTTGTCCGGCGCCCGGCGGATAGAGAACAGCTGCAGATGCAACCGTCCAAGCGGGCGCAGCTCCGGATCGACCGGAGCTTGGTGCCAACCGGCCATGTAGGGCAGTGGCATGGCGGCTGGAGCGTCAACTCCGACTTCGGCGACTTCGGCGGCTGCGTCCGGCGCGGCATCGGCGGCGAAATAGCGGTCCAAGCCACCCAGCAGACGCAAGTAGAAGCCGGCCAAATCGTCACGCTCCGCCGCGGTCAGCGACGGCAAGTCTGGCACGTCCCGCAGCGGGGCCACGTGCACTTCCACTGGCCAACGGGCCGCCGCCGGCACATAGGCGGCCCAGTGTTGGCTGGCGGCCACCACCCGCGGGCCGGCCAACTCGGCATCCAACACATCCTGCAGCAGCTTTCGGCCGGTCTGCTCCTGGTATTGGCGGGCCTGGCGCATCATGGCGGCAGTCTTCGGCGTGATGAATGGATAGGCGTAGATCTGCCCATGCGGGTGGGTCAAGGTGACACCTACCTCGGCGCCGCGGTTCTCAAACGGATAGACCTGGGCAATGCCGTCCAACTGTTGAAGTTCCGCGGTCCGGACCGCCCAAGCCTCAATGATGGTTCGCATCCGCTGTTCGGATACAGATGCCAACTCGGCTGCGTGGTTGGGGCTGAAGCAGATCACCTCACACCGACCAGCGGCATTCCGCACCTTGAACAGCCCACCTGGGTCAAGCGTCCATTGAGAGTCCAGGTCGGTGCCGGCCGGTCGCCAGAAGGACGGGAACCGGTTTTCGAAGACCACCACGTCATAGTCAGTGTCCGGGATTTCGCCGCCGTGGTAGTCCGCCTCCGGATTGGCCGGGCAGAGTGGGCAGGAACCGGCGCCGGGCATGAATGTCCGGTTCATCCGCTGTGAGGCCATCGGAATCCATTCGCCGGTCAGCTGGTCAAAGCGCATTTCCGGGGCGGTGGGTTGACCCAGGGCGCCGGTGGCCGGATCGGTGAACGGGGCATCACGCTGGGTCAACGGCCGCGGGTCATCCAACCGGCGGGTCAGGCGCCCGGCGGCGTAATCCGGCGAATCGTCAAAGTAGAAGAACTCGCGGCCATCTGCCAGCTGGGTTGGTGTGATGCGGATTGTCATTTCGGTTGATCCTCTTTCTGTCCGGCCTGGTGGTAGCACCGGCGTCTTACTGTGCCGGCCATGGTCACCGGGCCGGGTCTTTCTCGGAAAGGCTCGCACCTGCCGCACCTGCCGCACCTGCCGCACCGGCCGGCACCGGCACCAACACCAGTTCGGTTCGTTGCCGCAGTTGGCGGGCCCCGGCGGCGGGCAGGCCGCTATCTGTGATCAGGTTGGCGGCCGTTTCGATGGGGGCAATCCGGACCAGCCCGGTCAGTCCCCATTTGGATGAATCGGCCACCACCACGGTTCGGTTGGCGGCCCGGATGAGGGCCTGGTTGGTGGCCGCTTCAGCCATGTTTGGCGTGGTCAGACCGCCCTTCAGGGAAATCCCGTGGACGCCCAGGAAGAGCCAGTCAAGTTGCAGCGAACTGAGGGTGGCTTCGGCCGCCGGGCCTACCAGTGCCTGGGACGGGGTTCGCACTCCGCCGGTCAGCAGGCAGTTGGCGGCAGCTCCGTGGGCGGCGAACGGTTCGGTGGCCGGCAGCGAATTGGTGACCACAGTGATGCCGTCCGCGGCGGCCCGGGAGGCTAGTTCTGCCGCCACCCAGAAGGTAGTAGTGCCGGCACTGATCCCGACGGCTTGGCCGGGTTGAACCAAGGCGGCTGCCACTTTGGCTAGGGCCTGTTTGGTTTCGACGGCTTGGTCGGCTTTGGCCAGGAAGCCAGGTTCCTGGGCGGCCTGCCCACCTTTGGCGGCACCGCCGTGGACTTTGACACACAGCCCGCGTTCCGCCAGGTGGGCGATGTCGCGCCGGACCGTCATAACGGAGACCTCCAATTGGTCTGCCACGGCTTGGGCGCGCACCGCTCCCTGGGCGTCCAGCAGATCAAGGATCTGCCGGCGCCGCTGCGCCCCCAGAAGCGAACTCACTCAAACAAAATAGCACAAAACGGAACACAAACGCTCAGGAAACGTCATCGACATCGTCCCTCCGAGCGAAGACCAAAGACACCACCGCGGCCGGCGCCGTGGCCGTCACACTGACCGCCAGAACCTCACCCTGGGAGGTAACCTCAAGGCTGGCGCCGGCGGCATCGCCCTCCACCAAATACCAACCATTGGGGTGGACGTAGTAGGTGTCACAAACCCCTGGGATGGTCGCCAAACGCAGGCTAAGCGTGCGGCCGTTCCAAGACTGGTGCCGCAAGCTGACCGCGTCCATTGACACATGCCGGGTGGAGCCTATGAGTTGCGGGTGGCTGGTGACCGGCCGCAACGCCACCACCTGGCAGTGGCCCAGCGGCAACTCGCGGGCCGGCCACGGCCGGCCGGCCCCGACCTGGCCAACGTAGGCCCTCTCCCAAAAATCGAAGGCGTGGTAGCGAACGGCGTCATCCAAACCCAGAGCGGTGATCGGCACATCGGCGGCGGCCAACGGACCGGTCGCAAACCGGGCCGCCACGCACCAACGCTGACCGGCGGCCGCCAAATGGAACCCCCACAGCGTGGCAAAGGGATGGGCGTCATCCATGGAGGGGTAAACGCCGGCAATGGCGGCGGCCTCCTCAGCGCCCACCGGTTCTGGCCGGACCGGGCGTTCATCCGATTGGACGGCAAAGCCATGCAGCTTGGTCCAAGTGTAAAACGGCACGTCAAGTCGCAATTGTCCGGTCTCTCCGGTGCGTGTCTCCAACGGCGGCAGGCAGGCCCGAATGGTCCGGAGGATTTCCCCGGTGTAGGCCTCCGGCGGATCCGACAACATCAACAGGCCGCCGCTCAATGCCACCAGGCTGAGAGCTGAACGCGCCCAGGCCGGGTCGGTACGGGCACAAATGTGGTCCGGGTCATTGGTGAAAACAATCCGGTGAGTGTGCCACCAACGGGCCGTCTCAACCAGTTGCATCCTGACGCCCGCCCAGGTCGGGTTGGCGTCCATGGCGATCCGGCAAGCATCGGCCGCGCCCACCACCTCAGACATGACACCCCAAGAGGCCAACAGGTAGGTGTCTTCACCCAGCCCCCGCCGGGCCGCCCGCATGTAGGCGGAAAACCGGTCCTCAGCTTCAGCATCTGTCAACAGCCCGCGCCGGACCGCTTCATGGAGCCCATCAAACAACAGGTGCCGGATGGCATCCACCTTGACGTAGCCGTAGCCTTCGCTCCGCAGCGCCGCGAAGGCCGTTTCGACATGTCGGGCCAGCGTCTCAGGGGTGCAAGAACAGACAAAGTCAATCCATTCACCTTCAAGGGGTGCATCGCCATCCCACAGCACCGCGTCCGGTTGGGCCGCCGGGAAGGCCGGGTTGGTGATGTTGGCGTTCAACCAAATCCCCGGCGTCAAACCAGCCTCGCGAATGGCGGCGACAATCCCGGCGTGCCCTTCAGGGAAGGCATCGGGCCGGCAGTCCGTCCAAGCTTCGGCCAGGGAGGCGTCGGCGCGGACCGGCAGCGGCATCTCCTGGAAGCCGTCATCCACTTGGATGATTCGCAACCCCCAAGGGCCCAGGTCACGCGCCAGCCGTTTGGCCGCATCAGAGACCTTCTGGTGGTCGATGCCGCGCCGGTACGCCTCCCAAGAACACCAGCCGGCCACCGCCCTTTGATCAGGACGGCGATTCCACGGCTCAAACCGGGGAAAGCCCAGGTGGTCACGGTAGTAGTGGAGGCGCAGGTTGATGTACAGCGGCCGCTGGGACAACTGGACCGTGATTGAGGCAAAGGCCCGGCCGTCACGCTCGGTCACCTCCGTCTGATCCCAGCGCCAATCCGCGCCATGAAAATCAACCAGCAAGTCTTGGGCCACGTCATAGAGGCCGTTCACCCCCGGGATCAACGGCCGGCCCAACAGCCCCAGCACGGCCTCATTGGTGCCGGCCCGCCGGGGGCGCAACGGTACCGAACCGGGCGATAGACAAAACTCCACCGTGGCCGCGGTTGGTTGGTCGACTTGGACGTAAACCTGCTGGGTGTACGGGAAAGAGGCGACCGTGCCATCGGAACCGTG
>JAIRTF010000113.1 GCA_031255075.1 Bifidobacteriaceae bacterium
CCGCCTAGGCGCCCAAGCCCGGGTGATCGGCTGGGCGGACTATTCGCCGGGCAGCGAAGACCTGGTCATTCCCGGCCCCGGCCCCGGCGACCCAAGCGGCGCCGAACCTCGGGTTGAGAAACTGCGGAGCGTCATCGAACGCTGCCTCAAGACGGGCGCTCCGTTCTTGGCAGTCTGCCTGTCTCATCAGATTCTGGCCCGCCATTTGGGACTGGATTTGCGCCAACTGAAGCGTCCCCACCAAGGCGAACAGCTGACTGATGAACTGTTCGGCCGGCTGGCCACCTTGGGCTATTACAACACCTTCACCGCAGTGGCCCCGCTGGAGCCGCCACCTGGGCTGGAGGTTGTGCGCCGGCGTGGCACAGATGAGGTTATCGCCCTGCGCGGCAGCCGTTTCGCATCCCTCCAGGGGCACCCTGAATCGGCGCTATCGACAGATGGTATTGATCTGCTGGCTCGCCTGATTCCCGGCTTGTGACGCCGCCGCCGTCCTGGTTTTGAGACAAATCCAAATCCCAACCCCACGGCGGTAAGCGGTAAGTAAACTGCCCCCCAAACGAAACTAAACCAAGCCTAAAGGCAGCGTGGTAAGGGGGGAATATGCGCGGCATCGTAGGTCTTCAGCTTCGGAACCCGGGTTTGTACCGGTCATTGGGGCAATTGTTGGGAGAAATGTTGGACCAAGCCACCCGGCAAACGGGTGGGAGCTACGCCGCGGATATGGTGCTGCACGCCTACCCAGGCGCGGCCGGCCCTGGGCAGTCCAGCGTCTGCGCGGCGGCAGTCGACATGCCGGCCAAGTGGGCGGCCGCCGTGGTAGAGCGGCAGGATCCAAGCCTTGGCTCGGTCCAGGGCGAATCGCTCGGCCAGACCACTAGGTTCACCGCCCAAGCCGGGCCGGCGGCTTTGGAAAGTGCTGTCAAAGCGGCCTTCCCAGAAGCGCCCATTGTCTCTTGTGGTGCCACCGTCACCGCTTTCAAAGGCACCGGTGGCTGGGCCCAGATCGCGGAGCAGTGGCAACTGTCGCGCCGCCAGGGTTGGCAGGCTGTGGCCCACGCCACCCCCGTCAGCACTGCCCACGCCGCCCACACCGACAGCACCGCCGGCACCGACGGCACTGACAGCGCACAATCCGGCGAAGCCAGATCGCCCATGGTCGCCGCCGGCACCGATCACTGCCTGATCCATGATTCGTCTTCCACCATGGTCGGTTCGGCCGGTTCCTGGCTGGCCGTGGTGCGCCGCGAAGGCGGTGGCGGCCAGCCCATGGTGGTCGCGGAAACGCCTGATCTAGTGGCCCTGGCCAGCGACTACGCCCACCTGGCCGGCCTGCCCGGCATTGAGGTGGCCCACGTCTTCCAGCCCGCCGCCCAGGTTGCCTACATCTGGGACCGGTCCAGCCCCGGCGCCCGGCAGCGGCACCTAACCCCGGCCGAACCCATCGCCTAACCACGCGCGCCAAGGCCGCCAAGAACGGCACCTGACCCCGGCCGCCCCCGTCGCCTAACCACCCGCGCCAAAGCCGCCAAGAGCGGCCATGCACGTTCCGCCAGGCGAAACAAGTGCGCCCCCGGCGGCCTAACCAAGCATGGCAAGGCGATTGGGGGATACGCTCAGATATATCCGGCCGCCATTCGCGCCCCGTCCCTGCCTGGGGCTCAGGCGGGCGCCGCGCGTCCTGGCCGCGGCCGGCTCTTGGCACCGTGAGGGAGGCAGCAGTGGACTGGGATGACTTGGTGATGAGGGCTTCGGCCGCCACGGTGCACGCCTATGCGCCCTATTCGGGCTATGTGGTCGGAGCTGCCGCCATCTGCGACAACGGCCGCGTCATCACCGGTTGCAACATTGAAAACGCCTCCTACGGTCTCAGCCTGTGCGCCGAATGTGCCTTGGTGGCCCAGCTTCACCTGACCGGCGGCGGCCGCCTGGTGAAGATAGTTTGCGTGGACGGCCTGGGCGGCGTCATCCCTCCTTGTGGCCGATGCCGCCAAATCCTTTGGGAACACGGCGGCGCCACCCTTGAGGTGCTGACCGCCACGGGTGAACGCCGGCTTTCAGAGTTGCTGCCGGAGGCCTGGGACGCCTCTGATCTGAAGTCTGGCCGGGTTTGAGGCCGCGGTCCGCCGCAGTTGAGCCAAGGAGGATTGTTGCGAGTCATTGAACAGGCCAACCAGTGGTTGGAAGCGGACCCTGATCCAACCACTCAACAACAGCTTCGCGAACTGTTGGAGCAGGCCCAGCAGGGCCGCCAAAGTGCCGTTGACCAGCTCAAAGAGGCCTTCGCTGGTCCTTTGGCGTTCGGCACCGCCGGTCTGCGTGGCCCGCTTGGTCCAGGCCCCGCCCGGATGAACCGGGCCGTGGTGATCCGGGCTGCCGCCGGCCTGATGGCTTATCTTCAATCCGTCATCGCGGCTGACCCTGCGGCATCGGAGGCGGCCAAGCCTCCCAAAGTGGTGATCGGCTATGACGCCCGCCACCGTTCGGCGGATTTCGCGCGTGACACGGCTGCTGTGGTGATGGCGGCCGGCGGCCGGGCGTTGTTGTGGGAGCGGGATTGCCCTACGCCGTTGTTGGCCTTTGCTGTCCGGCATTTGAAGGCAGATGCCGGGGTCATGGTGACCGCTTCGCATAACCCCGCCGCGGATAACGGTTACAAGGTCTATTTGGGTGGACGGGCCGCGCCCGGGCCCGCGGATGGTGTCCAGATTGTGCCGCCCGCGGATTGGGAGATCGCCCAGCAGATTGCTCAGGCGCCCCTGGCGAAAGACGTGCCTAGAGCGGCCCGCGGCTGGGAAGTAATTGGCGCTGATCAGGAACGCGAGTATCTCCGGCGGGCGGTTGAGTCAGTGGCGCCGGTGGCGGGCGCCGGTGGGCTTCGAATTGTTCACACTGCCCTGCATGGGGTGGGCGCCAGGATCGCCTTGGAAGCCTTTGCCCAGGCCGGGTTCAGCGATGTCCACACCGTCCCAGCTCAGCGAGACCCTGACCCGGATTTCCCCACTGTGGCTTTCCCTAATCCGGAGGAGCCGGGCGCCATTGATTTGGCGGTGGCCTTGGCGGAACGGATCGGTGCTGATCTGGTGGTAGCTCATGACCCGGACGCGGACCGTTGCGCGGCGGCTGTTTATGATCCGCGTTGGCGCGGTGGCACTTGGCGCATGTTGACTGGCGATGAACTAGGCAGCCTCCTTGGCGAAGATTTCGCAAAGCGTTGGTCTAGTTTTCCCCTTGCCCCGGATGGGTTCCGGCCTACCTTGGCTTCTTCGGTGGTTTCTTCGCGGCTGCTGGCCCGGATAGCTCGTCAACACCTGCTGCGTTACTCCCGCACCCTGACCGGCTTCAAGTGGATTGCCCGCACTTCTGGACTGGTCTTCGGGTATGAGGAAGCCATCGGCTACTGCGTCCGGCCGGATCTGGTCAGGGACAAGGATGGCATCACCGCCGCGCTGGCTTTGGGCAGGCTGGCCGCCAAGACCAAGCTGGGCGGCCGCAGCCTGATTGACCTGTTGGATGATCTGGCCCGCAAACATGGCCTGCACCTGACCCGCCAGGTCGCGTTGCGGTTTGGGGACGGAACGGGTTTGGCAGATGCCATGAAACGCCTGCGCCGCGCCGCCCCCAAACAGATCGGCACTTGGCCGGTCTCCCGCACTACCGATCTGTTGGCCGGCTGGGAGGGTCTGGCCGCGACTGATGCGCTGGTGTTCTCCTTGGCGGATTCTTCCCGGGTGGTGATTCGGCCGTCCGGTACTGAGCCCAAGGTCAAATGCTATCTGGAGGTGATCATCCCGGTGCCGGCTACCGCTTCATTCACTGACTTGACCGCCTTGCGGGCTCAGGGCAACGCCCGTTTGGAGTCTTTGGCGCAGGCGGTTCGCGCTCTGCTAGCACCCTGAGGCGGATGGTCACAACTCGACCATCGGGGCAGGGTGCAGCCCTGCACCTGCTGGCCGCGCTACGATGAATGGCGCACTGACAGTTCGCTTTCTTCGACCCTTAAGGAGTGGCTTGTGGCCAGCATCGACCTTGTTCTAGCACGCGAAATTCTTGACTCCCGCGGCAACCCAACCGTTGAGGTTGAAGTGGGTCTGATCGATGGGACGTTGTCCCGGGCGGCGGTCCCTTCGGGTGCCTCCACCGGCCAGTTTGAGGCTGTCGAACGCCGCGATGGCGATAAGTCGCGTTATGGCGGGCTGGGTGTTGAGGAAGCGGTCGCGGCCGTAGCTGATGAGATCGCCCCCGCGGTGATAGGTCTGGATGCGGCAGATCAGCGGATCGTAGATCAGACCATGATTGATCTGGACGGCACGCCCAACAAGTCGCGCCTGGGCGCCAACGCCATTCTGGGTGTGTCCCTGGCGGCGGCCCGGGCAGCGGCTATTTCAGCGGAGCTGCCGTTGTACCGCTACCTGGGCGGCCCTAATGCTTATGTGCTGCCAGTGCCCATGATGAACATCCTCAACGGCGGTTCCCATGCTGATTCCAACGTGGACATCCAAGAGTTCATGATCGCGCCCATCGGCGCGGCCTCCTTCCGTGAAGCTCTTCGGTGGGGTGCTGAGGTTTACCACGCGCTGAAGTCGGTGCTGAAGAAGAAGGGTCTGTCCACCGGTCTGGGTGATGAGGGCGGCTTCGCTCCGAACTTGCCGTCCAACATGGACGCCTTGGATGAGATCACCTCCGCCATTGAGAAGGCCGGCCTGAAGGTCGGTTCGGATGTGGCGTTGGCCCTGGATGTGGCGGCCAGCGAGTTCTTCAAGAACGGTTCGTATGTCTTTGAAGGTGAGAAGCGCACCACTGACTACATGTTGGACTACTACAAGAAGCTGATCGAGGACTACCCGCTGGTGTCCATTGAGGATCCCCTGGATGAGGACGCTTGGGATGCTTGGACCGAGTTGACGGCTCAGATTGGCGAAAAGGTCCAGCTGGTTGGCGATGACCTGTTTGTGACCAACCCGGAGCGGTTGGCCAAGGGCATCGAGTTGAAGGCCGCCAACGCTCTGCTGGTCAAGTTGAACCAGATCGGCACCCTGACGGAGACTTTGGAGGCTGTGTCGATGGCCCAGCGGGCCGGCTTCGGTGCCATGATTTCTCACCGTTCTGGTGAGACTGAGGACACCACGATTGCCGATCTTTCGGTTGCCACCAACGCCGGCCAGATCAAGAGCGGCGCCCCGGCTCGCGGCGAACGGGTCAACAAGTACAACCAGTTGCTCCGCATCGAAGAGCAGCTGGGTGATGCCTCGTTGTATGCCGGCCGCAAAGCCTTCCCGCGCTACACCGACTGATCTTTCCGTAGGGACGATGCCGCGCCGGGGCCGGTAGGGCCAGGCGCCTAGGGCATTGAGGCATGATGGTTGGGTGAGTCCGTCTTCCCACCCTTCACGCCGCCCTGGGGCGGCCGGTCGGTTGCGGGCCCAAGCCGACGGTATTGAGGCTGTTCAGCGCCGTGAGGCGCAGGCGGCGCGGCGGCGTTTGCGGATCGGTTTCCAGGTCGTAATCTTGGCGGTGGTGGGGCTGCTGGTGTTCACGCTGGTTTTCCCAACTTTGCGGCTGTATATGGCTCAACAAGTGGTCAAAGAGCAACTCCGGGCGGAGGTGGAAGCCGCTGCTGCCAAGAATGAGGACCTGGTGGCCCAGTTGAAACGTTGGGAGGATCCGGCGTTTGTCAAGGCCCAGGCCCGCCAACGGCTCAGTTTTGCCATGCCGGGGGACCGGTCCTTCCGGGTGTCTGATCCGCAAAATGCGCCTTCTACGGTCCCTTCGGTACCAGAGGTGCGTGAACCGACTCATTTGTCTGATCCGCTGGAACCAGCCCAGGCGTCTCCCTGGTACGCGGAGTTGTGGAATTCGGTGGTGGTAGCCGGGAACGTGGGGGATGGTTGATGCCGCACCTGGAGCTTGGCCTTCCGGCGGCCGCCTTGGATGCGGACCGGACCCGACCGGAGTTGACGGACTCGGATTTGCAAACGGTGGCCGCCCAGTTGGGCCGGCCGCCGCGTGGTCTGGTGGCAGTGGCAGCGCGTTGTGTTTGCGGTGCGCCGCTGGTGGTGGTCACCAAGCCTTTGTTGGAGGATGGCACTCCGTTCCCAACCGTTTTCTATTTGACTCAGCCGGCGGCTATCAGTGCTGTGGGGCGGTTGGAATCGACCGGCCTGATGGCTCGGTTCAACGCTGACCTGGCTGAGGACCAGGGCCTGCGGGAGGCCTATTTGGAGGCTCACCGCGATTATCTGGCGCAGCGCGCCCAGCTTGGTTCGCCGCCCCAGTTGGACGGCGTTTCGGCTGGCGGTATGCCGCGGCGTGTCAAGTGTTTGCATGTCTTGGTGGCGCATTCGTTGGCTCGCGGGCCGGGTGTCAATCCCTTGGGGGATTTGGTGCTGGCGGCTTTGGTTCCTGATTGGCGCCCTGATCAGTGTCAGTGCGAACACTACGAGCCGCCGGTCAAGGCCGCACCTGGACCAGCCAACGGGCGTCGGCAGGATTCGGCTGAGCAGCCGGCCGCCGCTGGTCCCCGGCCTGAGGTGTCAACCGGCGGCGACCGCCCAGCGGAAAGGGTTGTTTGATGACTGGCACTGTCCGGGCGGCCGGTATTGACTGCGGCACCAATTCAATGCGTCTGCTGATCGCTGATGTGGACCTGGCTTCGGGCCGGCCCACCGATGTGCGCCGCCACATGGAGATTGTCCGTTTGGGTCAAGGTGTTGACCGGACCGGCTGGTTCGCGCCGGAGGCGTTGGAGCGGGCGGCGGAGGTTATCCGTTGGTATGCGGAGTTGTGTCGCGAGGCCGGCTGTGAGGCGGTCAGGGTGGTGGCGACATCGGCGGCGCGGGATGCGGCCAACCGGAACGTTTTCCTAGATGGCGTGCGGACCCAACTCGGCGTGGAGGCAGAGGTAATTGACGGGCTGGAGGAAGCTTGCCTGTCTTTCACCGGCGCCCTGGCTTCCTTGCGGGCTGATCTGCCTGGTCCCTATTTGTGTGTTGACCTGGGCGGTGGTTCCACCGAGTTTGCTCTCGGTCAGGCCAAGCCGACGGCTGCCTACTCCATGGATGTGGGGTGTGTCCGTATTACTGAGCGTCACCTGCGGTCTGACCCGCCAACTGCGGGTGAGATACGGGCGGCCGAGCGCGACATCGACCATCTACTGGATTTGGCGGCCGAACACCTGCCGCTAGGTTCGGCGCGAACTGTGGTCGGCTTGGCGGGGTCCATCACCAGTGTCACGGCTCATGCCCTTGGCTTGGCGGACTATTCGCCGGAGCAGATTGATGGCGCCGAGTTGACAGTTGAGCAGTTGTTGGCTGCCTGTGAAGAGTTGTGGACATCCAGCCGGGCGGTCCGTTCGCGGTTGGCGTATATGCATCCGGGGCGGGTTGATGTTATTGGCGCCGGCGCGCTGGTTTGGTCGCGGGTGTTGTTGCGGTTGCGGGCGGAGGTAGAAGCGGCCGGCGGTTTGCTGGAGCGGGTTATCACCTCGGAACATGACATCCTTGACGGCTTGGCTATTTCTGCTGCCAGGGCCTTTCGGGATGGCTCTGGCCTGCGGTTTGACCGCTGTTCCGAACCGCCGGCCGGCCGCTGATCAGGCCGCCTGGGCGCCCTAAGTCCTAGGTTCCATCCCGCCGCTGCGGTCTGGCGGGCGTCCTTCCGCCTGCTGGGTGCCTGCGGTTCTGGCCCCTTATCCTGGTCTTGGCCCCCATGGCCCAATTGGCAGAGGCAACCGGCTTAAAACCGGTTCGGTGCGAGTTCGAGTCTCGCTGGGGGCACTTTTTTCGCTGACGGTAAAGGTGCGACTAGGTACAAGTACGCATTTTTGGGCCCCCCGAAGCCCCGGACCCTATAACCTCTCAGATGGTTCACTGTGGGTGTCGAGGCCCCCGCAGGCGGACTAGATAGGACTCTCGGCCCTCTTAGCCGTCGTGGCGATCCGGGTTCCTGTCTTGCGAAGTGCCTGGTCACCGGCCCTTTTGGGATGGTGTTCAAGCGCCGAGCAGCCCCACTGACGACCCCCGCCAGTGGGATAACTGAGTGCAAGGAAGTTTTTCTGATGAGCGTCAGCCGGTCCCCCAGGTCCAGCACAGTTTCTTTACCAGGTCTCCTCAAGCGCCTGCCGCGCGTGGTTGTCAAGCCCGTTGCGCTGCTGACCGCAGGCGCCATCGCCCTTGGGGGGGTGACCCTTGCCCAAAGCTGGATGAGCGC
>JAIRTF010000133.1 GCA_031255075.1 Bifidobacteriaceae bacterium
GCTCTTGGTGATGTGAGCCCCTCAGACGCCATCGGCAACGTGGGGCTGTTGGTGCGCTGCCTGGCGGTGCTGACTCTGATCATGGTGGTGTTCTCGCTGCATTCGGTGGTGCCGCTGGATCCGCCGGTGGTGGCCATGTTGGGAGCTGGGGCAATGGTGTTGGTTTCCCGGACCAAAGCCAAGCAGTTCTTGGCTGAAGTGGAATGGGCCACGCTGTCCTTCTTCATGGCGCTGTTCGTGTTGGTCGGCGCGCTGGTGGAAGTCGGTGTGCTGGGCCAACTGGGTGAATTGGCGGCCGGCGCCGTAGGCGGGCGGGAGTTGACCGGGGTGACCGCGTTGCTGTTCGGATCAGCCTTCTTGGGCGCTGTGGTGGACAACATCCCGTACACCACGGCCATGGTGCCGGTGGTCTCCGAACTGGTGGCCGCCAGCCCCAACTCCGGCCCGGACAGCCCGCTGTGGTGGGCCTTCGTCTTCGGCGCGGACCTGGGTGGCAACATGACAGCGGTGGCGGCCGGCGCCAACGTGGTGGTGTTAGGGCTGGCCAGACGGTCCGGCAAGCCAATCAGCTTCTGGCGTTTCACCAAATACGGACTGCCCTTCAGCTTGATGACCGTGGTTGTCGCGTGGCTCTACGTTTGGTTGCGATACTTCGTGCTCGTCTGAGGCGGGGTGGACTAGGCTGGGAAGCCCCTAACGCAAGCGGTGGGCCTGGGCGGGTAAGGAGCAGATGTGTCTGGACCGATTCTGGTAGTGAATGCGGCATTCCGCAGCATGAGGTACTACGTGTTCGACGCCCAACGCAAAGACCCTCTGGTACGGGGGCGGGTCAGCGGCATCGGCGGCGAAGAAGGCGAAATCGAGATCTCCTACGGTGCTGAGACCCACATCACGGAGAAACCCATCCCAGATCATGAAGCGGCGGTGGCCGGCATTTTGCGGGCGGTGGCCCTGCACGCTCCGCAAGTGGCTGGCATTGTGGCGGTGGCGCACCGCGTAGCCCACGGCGGTGACGTGTTCAGCGGCCCGGCGGTTGTCACCCCAGAGGTCTTGGCGGCGATCAGTGACCTGTCGCCGTTAGCGCCGGAGCACAACGCCAAAGCAGTGGTGGTTATCCGCGCCGCCCAGCGGTTGCTGCCCGATGCCGCGCAGGTCGCAGTCTTCGACACGGCCTTCTTCACCGACCTGCCGCCCGGCGCCGCGACCTATGCGTTGCCGTTGGAACTGTCAGAGCGGCTGCGGATCCGCAAATACGGCTTTCACGGGCTGACGCACCGGTACGTCTCGGAGCGGGCTTCGCTGCTGTTGGGCCGCCACGATCTGAAGCAGATTGTCTGCTACATGGGCAACAGCTCATCGGTGGCAGCGGTTGACGCCGGCCACCCAGTTGATGTCTCCACCGGGTTCACCACCTTGGAGGGCCTGCCTATGCGGACCCGTTCCGGATCGATCGACCCAGGCATCCACCGCTACGTCATGGAACGCACCGGCATGTCGATTGTCGAATTTGAGCGGCTGCTGAATGAAGAATCCGGGATGCTGGGGCTGGCCGGCAGCAGCGATGTTTGGGAAGTCTGGGACCGGGCGGACCAAGGCGATGCACGGGCCACCTTGGCGATTGAGGTCTGTGTCCACCGGTTGGTGGCCTGCATCTCTGCTTTCCACGGCGTGCTGGGCGGCGCCCAAGCCATCTCTTTCACCGGTGCTTTGGGTGAACAAGACGTGCGCCTGCGTAAAGCGGTCTGCGACCGGTTGGCGTGCTTCGGGGTGGAAATTGACAAGGGCGTGAACGCCAAGACCCACGGGTCCATCCGTTCGCGGATCATTTCGACTTCGCATTCAGCTATCACCGTGCTGACCATTCAACAACGCGAGCACTACGCCATGGCGCGCGATGCCGCCGTGGCGCTGGGGTGGAAGCGGCCGCCGTTGGCAGGGTTGCTGTCCCCGCCGCAGACCGGCGATATGCCGACAGGTTAGACCAACGCCCGGCACCCACCCGGTGCCCACTGCGGACCCTGGTCGGGCATAGGGACAAGGCGTCTGAGGCCAAGCCGGGCGGCGGCCGCGGGCGGCGAAAACCAACACACCCCGGCGGCGCTAAGCTAAGGGGCCGCGGCGGGCGGCCAGACGTGGCGGAGTGGTGCGCGGCCCTGGGCAAGTGGAGATGTGAATGCGGCTTCTAGCCGCATTCGGATGCGCGGAGCCCCTGCCCAAAGGGGGGGGACCTTTGGTAGGTCTATGATGGCGGGATGCGGCTTGCCCCTGCGGGCGCCCAGAAGTTGCAATCGCGAAGATCGCGGCAGCCAGTCGGGCCACGCCGTGCCGTTGACCAATGAGGGGAAGGAACCCAACGGATGAAAATAAGTAGACAAACAGCCGCCATCGCAGCGGCCGCCGTAGGACTCGGCCTGGTGGTAACCGGCTGTGGACCGGCCACAAAAGGAGGGGGCGGAGATAAGACCGGCCCCACCTTCCAGATCGCCTACAATGCCGATGGCGGCCACAGAGCTTGGGTGGACGCAGTCGCCAACTCCATCTCCAACACTTTGGGGATCAACGCCTCCGGTGCTCCGGATGAGACGTTCACCGCATTCCGCACCGCCATCACCGACCGCACAATCAAGTCAGCTTTCCGTTCCGGTTGGCAGGCGGACTATCCGCGCATGTCCAACTTCATGCTGCCGTTGTACTACACCGGCGCCGGATCCAATGATGGCGACTACTCCTCGGCCGAATTCGATTCGCTGATGGATCAGGCCAACGCAGCCGCCACCGATGATGAGGCCAACGCCCTGATCCGCCAAGCCCAAGAGGTGCTGTTCAAAGACCTGCCGGCCATCCCGCTGTGGTACCAGAACACAGTTGGCGGTTGGTCCACCAAGGTCTCAAACGTGGAGTTCAACTGGAAGTCCGTGCCGGTCTTCGAAGGCATCACCAAAGCTGAGGGCGGCGCCATCACCGCTTGGGGTGGCGAGCCGCAGAACCCGCTGATCCCCACCATGACCAACGAGGTCAACGGTGGGAACATCCTGGACATCCTGTTTGCCCAGCTGGTCTACTTCGACGCCAACGGTGAAGTCCGCAACGAACTGGCCGAATCGATCGAGACCGAGGATTCGCAGCTGTTCACAATCAAGATCAAGCCGAACCAGGTCTTCGCCAACGGTGAGCCGATCAACGCGGCCGCTTTCGTGGACGCCTGGAACTATGGCGCCCTGGCTTCCAACGAGCACCTGTCCGCCTCTTTCTTTGAGCCGATCGAGGGCTTCAGCTGGGAAGAGGATTCCGACCTCAAGGGCAAGGGTCTGAACATCATTGACGACCTGACCTTCACCATCAAACTGGTTGCTCCGCAAGCCGACTTCCCGCTGTTCTTGGGCTACAGCGCCTTCGCGCCGCTGCCCGCGTCAGCATTTGCTGACATTGAGGCGTTTGGCCAGAACCCAATCGGCAACGGCCCCTACAAGATGGCCGGCCCAGGCGCTTGGGAACATGACCGTCAAGCCACCTTGGTGCCGAATGAGAACTACAAGGGTGACCGGCAAGCCAAGAATGAGGGCATCACGTTCAAGTTCTACACCGACCTGAACGCGGCTTATACCGACCTGCAGGCCAACAACCTGGACGTCATGCACGCCATGCCGGAAACCGCCTTCTCAACCTGGGAAACCGATCTGGCCGGTCGCATGGTCAATGAACCCAGCGCCATTTTCCAGTCCTTCACCATCTCGCAGAACCTTGATCACTTCAAGGGCGAGGAAGGCAAACTGCGCCGCGCCGCCATCTCCATGGCGATTGACCGCGAAGCCATCACCGAGAAGATCTTCCAGGGCACACGCAGCCCGGCGCAAGACTTCACCAGCCCGGTACTGCCTGGCTGGAGTGGTGACATAGCTGGAGCCGACGTGTTGCAGTACAACCCGGAGAAGGCCAAGCAGCTGTGGGAAGAAGCCAACAAGATCTCGCAGTGGTAACAGCGCTGCCGCAGCCAACCGCTGAGGCAACACTGGCACAGTGAGCTAAACCAAGGCCAGCGGCCCGGCGGCGGACCTCGCAAGGGGTCCCCGCCGGGCCGTTGGACCGCTATCAAGACAGGATCTGAGGAGTAACAAGTGGCCAAGTACCTTGGTAAACGGCTGCTTCAGCTCATACCGGTATTCTTCGGCGCCACGCTTCTGATCTACGCCCTGGTGTTCTTGATGCCAGGCGACCCGATCGCCGCGCTGGGCGGCGACCGCGGCCTGAACGAAGAGGTCGCAGCCAGAATCCGCGCTGAACGCCACCTGGACCAGCCATTCCTGATCCAGTACCTCTACTACATCAAAGGTATCTTCACCCTTGACTTGGGCACCACGCTGAATGCCCGCCCAGTCCTGGAAGTGGTGGCCAACGCCTACCCGGTGACAGTCAAGCTAGCTCTGATGGCGTTGGCCATCGAGGCCGTCATGGGCGTAGCCACCGGCCTGATAGCAGGCCTCCGCAAAGGCGGCGTATTTGACTCCACTTTCCTGGTGGTGTCTCTGGTGGTGATCGCAGTGCCAACCTTCGTGATGGGCTACGTGCTGCAGTTCTTCATCGGTGTGAAGCTAGGTTGGCTGCCGCCCACGGCTGGCACCGACCCAGGGTTCAAGTCGTTGTTGATGCCGGCCTGTGCACTGGCGGCCGTGTCCTACGCCTACGTGCTGCGTCTGACCCGGGTGAGCGTGTTTGAAACCTCCACCGCAGATTTTGTGCGGACCGCCACCGCCAAAGGCTTGACCCGCCACCGGGTGGTAAGTCATCACATTCTGCGCAATTCGCTGATCCCGGTGGTGACGTTCCTGGGCGCAGACCTGGGCGCGTTGATGGGCGGCGCAGTTGTGACCGAGGGTGTGTTCAACATTCACGGTGTGGGGCATGCACTGCTCCAAGCCATCAGGCAGATGGAACCATCTGCGGTGGTCTCATTGGTGACCGTGTTGGTGATGGTGTACATGCTGTCCAACCTGCTGGTTGACCTGCTGTACGCCGCCCTTGACCCGAGGATTCGCTATGACTCGTGACCATTCCCGCGCCGCTGATTCGCGCGGACCAGCGGACAAGCCGCCCTCCAAGCAGCCGGCCGCCCGGCAAGATCACTTCTTTGCCGACCCGGATGAAGTGGTCCTGGGAGCGGTTGACACCTTTGACGAATCGCGTCCGCCATCTTCGCTGTGGTCAGACGCTTGGAGTTCGCTGCGCCGCCAGCCGCTGTTCTGGGTGGCCACGGCGTTGACGCTGCTGATCATTGTGGTGGCGTTGTTCCCAGGCCTGTTTTCTTCAGCTGACCCGCAGTATTGCACCCTGACTGAGCACCTTGAAAAGCCCCGCGCCGGCCATCCGTTCGGCTTTGACCGCCAAGGTTGCGATGTCTATTCGCGGGTTGTCTATGGTGCCCGGGCCTCGGTCACGGTGGGTCTGCTGGCCACACTGTTCGCCAGCCTGATCGGCACGGTAATCGGGGCCACGGCCGGCTATTACGGCGGCTGGGCGGATTCCATCCTGGCCCGGTTGACGGACATTTTCTACGCCATTCCGGTGATTCTGGCGGCCATCGTGGTGATGCAGGTGTTCCGCTCCCGGGCCACGGTGTTCTCCGTGGTGGTGGTGATCTCACTGTTCGCCTGGGTCAACGTGGCGCGCATCGCCCGCGGCGCGGTGATGGGCGTCAAGAACGCCGATTTCATCACCGCCGCCACCGCCTTGGGTGTGTCCCGGTTCCGGATTCTGTTGCGGCATGTGCTGCCCAACGCTGTGGCGCCGATCATTGTGACGGCTACCACCCAGCTGGGAACGTTCATCGTGTTGGAAGCTACCTTGTCCTTCTTAGGATTGGGGTTGCCTTCCTCGATTGTGTCCTGGGGACAAGACATCTCATCCGCCCAAGCCAACCTGCGGACGGACCCAGCCCTACTGTTCTATCCGGCCGGCGCGCTGGCCTTAACAGTGTTGGCGTTCATCATGATGGGTGACGCAGTCCGGGACGCCTTGGACCCGAAGGCGGTGCGCCGGTGAACGAAACCAGTGCGCCACTGTTGGCGATCAAGGATCTGGAGGTGACCTTCAGATCCCGCACTTCCACGGTCCATGCGGTCCGGGGAGTTAGCTTCGATTTGGAACCCGGCGGTTCGCTGGCCATTGTGGGCGAATCCGGTTCCGGCAAGTCAACTTGCGCCCACGCCATCATCAACCTGTTGCCCGGTGGTGGCCGGGTGACCGGCGGGTCAATCAAATTTGAAGGCCAAGAGTTGGCCCGGGCACCCGAATGGACGTTCGTCAAAGTGCGCGGCAGCGGCATTGGCCTGGTCCCCCAGGATCCAATGTCCAACCTGAACCCGGTCTACCGGATTGGCAGCCAGGTCAAAGAAGCTCTCAAAGCCAACGGTGTGGACGTTTCGCGGTCCACTTTCAAAGCACTGGTTTCCCAGTTGGACAACATGCCCGGCAGCTATGAGGACACTCCGCAGGCGCGCCTGTACCTGTCCACCCAGGGCCGCGCCGCTTTGGTTGAGGAGTTGAGCCAGCGCGGAGTGGAGTTGCCCAGCCGCGACCTGGTGGTTGGTTTCACCACCCGGGTTGAGGTGCAGGCCCGGCTGGCTGCCGCCGGTTTGGACGATGCCGCCGAACTGGCCTCCAAATATGTCACCGGCACCAACGCCACAGACCGCGTGGCCGGTTTGCTGGCCGAAGCTGGTTTGCCCGATGCCGCGCGCCGGGCCCGCCAATTCCCGCACGAGTTTTCCGGTGGGATGCGCCAACGGGCCCTGATCGCGATGGCTTTGGCCGCCCGGCCTAAGCTCCTGATCGCTGATGAACCGACCTCAGCTTTGGACGTGACGGTTCAGCGGCAAATCTTGGACCATTTGGGCACCTTGACCCGTGAGCTGGGCACTGCCGTGCTGTTGATCACCCACGACTTGGGCTTGGCGGCTGAACGCGCCGAACGCCTGGTGGTGATGCACAAAGGGCGGGTGGTGGAAGCCGGCCCGTCGCTGCAGATTCTGCGCCATCCCGTCCACCCCTACACCCAGCGGCTGGTTGAAGCAGCGCCGTCTTTGTCTTCACGGCGGATTCAGGTGGCCGCACCGGACTTGCCTGAGCGGGCCCTACCCGGGACCGACGGCCGGGCGGCTGACAAGACCGAACCGGCGGAGGCGGACCTGGACGGCGCTGAGACGCTGGAAGGCGACGAAAGCGTTGAGTTTGGGAGCGGCATCGACCAGGGGGACGGTGGCGCGAAAGCGGCCAACCGGGTCATCTTGGATGTCTCCAACCTGACCAAGGTGTTCCGGCTGCGGGGTAAGGCGTTGGGACGGCACTCCGACTTTATGGCCGTGGACGATGTGTCGATCAAGGTGCGGCGCGGTACCACTGTGGCGCTGGTCGGCGAATCCGGCTCCGGCAAATCGACGGTGGCGAACATGGTGTTGGCGCTGTTGAAGCCCACTTCGGGGCAGATCGTTTTTGACGGTGTGGACATTTCGACTCTGGACCGCAAGGAGTTGTTCAAGTTCCGGCGGCGGGTCCAGCCGGTGTTCCAAGACCCTTACGGGTCGCTGGATCCGATGTTTTCCATCTACCGGATCATTGAGGAACCCCTGCGCACCCACCATGTAGGCGACCGCAAATTCCGCGAAGACCGGGTCAAAGAACTGTTGGAGCGGGTAGCTCTGCCAACTTCAACCATGCGGCGTTTCCCGAATGAGCTATCTGGCGGTCAACGCCAACGGGTGGCGGTGGCCCGGGCGCTGGCATTGGACCCAGAGATGGTCATCTTGGATGAGGCGGTCTCCGCCCTGGACGTACTGGTGCAGGCCCAAGTGCTGGACCTGCTGGTCCAGCTACAGCGTGATTTGGGACTGACCTACCTGTTCATCACCCACGATTTGGCGGTGGTCCGCCAAACTGCGGACCGCGTCTACGTCATGGAGGCCGGCCGGGTGGTTGAAAGCGGTCCAACGGACCGCGTGTTTGACAACCCGCGTCAGGACTACACCCGCAAGCTGCTGGAAGCCATCCCCGGCGCGTCTTTGGACATTGGTGGCTGGCAGCTCAAGGATCCGGCCGCCTAACTGTTGGGCGCTTTGCGTGGCGGGTCGATCTGTCCGCCGGCGTAACCCTGGTGCCGGCGGCCGCGGGGTGCGGCATCGGCCGTCGCTTCATCACCCCAGGCGGTCCAACCTTCCCGCGGGTAGCGGGCGAACAGCTCCAGGTACGGCCCAGGCGAACAGGCTTCGATCAGCCCATACTGTTCATCCGGCTTGCGGGAGTGTTCACGTTTGCGGGTCTCGATCAGGTTCACCTGGGACCGGGCCGGCGCCAATGTGCGCAGCGAGCCGCGCACTCCGAACAGCAACAGTTCGGTGGCGTTGCGGAAATAGAACCCCACGCCGCGGCCATCCGGCCCACCATCTTTGCGGCGCTTGGCCCAAACAATGTTTGACACATATCTGAAGCCCCAGGCTTCCATTACAGCCAGCCCATCCGGCAACAAGGCGTTGGGTACCCATAGATATAGGTGCGCGTCTTTGGCGGCCACGCCCTGAACATCAAGGGCGGAGATCTGGTCCAGCGGCAACGTTGAATACCGGTCCAACCGCCGGTGCTCTGGGGCAACCTTGCCGGTCCGGTTGGTGAAGCGCCAAGGCGGATCCGCCAACACCGTCTTGAATCCACCCGCCACACTTGGCAGCGGCGGCGGCTCCTGGACCGGCCGCAGCGGTTTGGCCTGCCGCTCCGCGGACGGCGCCCGGCCCGAATCCTGACTCACATCTCCAGCCTAGATTCCCTGCTAGACCGCCTCAACCGGTTCCTCATGTCCCGCCTGCGGTACCAGCAATCAACCCACGCCTCCAGCGGTGCAGGCTTTACGTTGGCTCCGGCCGCGGCTAACCCGATCATAAGGTGGCGGTCGCAGGTGGACGCGTGCTGCGAAGGCTCGCGCCGGCTTGCGTTGAAACTGACGCCGAACCGCGAAGGACAAACCGATGAGACGTATTGCCGCCCTGACACTATTGACAGCTTTGGCGTTGCCGATGGGGGCCTGTGCGTTTGGAGGCCAAG
>JAIRTF010000199.1 GCA_031255075.1 Bifidobacteriaceae bacterium
TCGCCTGGCTACCGGCGTTGGGCCGGCCAGAGATCGTCACCACGGCCCGTTCCCCAACCGCTAGCTCCCCTATTTGGCAGGTCACCGGGTCGGTGCCGGTGGGCAGCGGACAGGCCGGCCCAGGCCGCGGAGCGCCGCCGCTCGCCGTTATCTGCACGTCAATGGCCGATGC
Source organism: Bifidobacteriaceae bacterium (assembly GCA_031255075.1). Taxonomy (GTDB): domain Bacteria; phylum Actinomycetota; class Actinomycetes; order Actinomycetales; family WQXJ01; genus JAIRTF01. The sequence goes on from JAIRTF010000199.1 coordinate 173, forward strand.
CGTGTAGTCCCCTGGCAACGGGTCCGTCACCACCACGCCGGTGGCCTTGTCCGGGCCCCGGTTGGTGGCCGTCAAGGTGGTGGTGCCGGCTTGGCCGGAGATGGCTTGCATCGGTGACATCGCCTTGGTGATCTGCATGTCAGCCCGGAAGTTGACGGTTGTCGAAACCGGGGGAGTGTTGTACAGGCCAGGGGTATGGGTCGTAGCGGTCTGGTATTCAATACCGGCGCTGTTCTTGACCGTGGTGCCGCCGGCCGATTCATTGAGCTTGACCTGGAATTCCAAGCTGGTTGACTTGCCAGTTTCAAGCCGCCCGCCGTTGGTGCTCTGGCCGGCCAAATAGGCGCCCGCACCCGCACCAACGTTGACGCAAATGGTCCGCGTGGTGTCGTTGTAGTAGCCCAGGCCGGTGCCGTCATCAGTGATCGGTTGTGGCACTGGCAAGGTGACGTCTGGGGCGGTCAACAGTTTCAGCGAACCGGGGATGTAATCAACGCCGGTGGGCAATGGGTCGCAGATCGTGGAACGGTCGGCGTGATCCTGGCCCGTATTGGCGAACATCAAGGTATAGGTCAGTGTGTCGCCTGGTGTGGTGTCAGTAGAGGTGGAGGAGCTGGCCACCGTCTTGGTTGAAGTTGAGAAGTCCGGCGCATACAGGTTGATGGCTAGAGCCAACACTCCGGGGTAGTAGACATCGCCAGTCGATTCGAACCTGAAAGTGGCGCTGTGGACGTTGTTGGAGATGGCTCCGGAGGCGTTCAGGTTCTTGATGTCGAAGCCCAACTGGTTGACATAAGACGGGGTCCGGCCGGGCGCGTAGCTGCCGCCATCGGAAATGACCGAATTGAAGAAGTTCACGCCTGGTGAGACGTTGGAGGCCAGCTGCATGTTGTTGAGCCGGGTGTAGTCACCGGTGATTCCGAGGTCACCTTCGTAGGCGACCATCGACAGGAGGGCGTCTACCGGCCCCGTAACCGGTGTGGTGAACCCATCAACGGTGATGGTTTGGGGATAGTTGGACCCAACGGTGTTGAAGCCGTTGAAGACTGAGAGGTTGCGCAGCGGCATTCCGGGAGCTGAATAGACCACCGTCAGGGCCCAGCCGGCGTAGCGGTCCGCACCGGTTCCGGCCTGCACGTTGGCGCCCCAGTAGATGCCGTTGCCGGCCTGGCGAACCTCATCGGTGGCGTCATAGAAGGACTGGTAGGCGTTGGATTGGGCCGGGTTTCTGGCCAGTTCTTGGCCAATCACGGTCTGGTAGCTCCCACCGGGTACAGCCAGGCTCATTCGGTTGGCTAAGGCGCCATTGCCTGATGAACCGCCGCCGGTTCCGCTCAACCGCGCTCCCCAGTACAGACCGGCAAACAACACCTGTGACCCCTCTGGCAGCGCCAATTCGGCGGCTGATGAGTTGAAGGTGGACGGATCGGAGTCCGCATCCAGGTGAGTCATCTGGAAATTGTTGTTGTCGTAGGCTGACCCGGCCCGGGCTTGAGCGCAGTAGGCGGCGTTGGTTGGACAGGTCTGCAGAGTGTTGCCAATGGTTGTGATTGACCCGTTGGCGTTGGTTGAGAACACCTTTGTGAACGGCATGGTGTTGGCCGCTTCGGCTCTGGGAGTTCCGCCCAGCGCCAGACCGATCGCTATCACTACCGCTGGCAACGCTGCTACTAGTACTCGCCGTTTCATGACTAACCCTCCCAAAGAGCCCCGGGGTTCGCTTACCCCTTGAACGATACTCGCCCGGAGCCCTTGCTTATGCGGACCTAAAGGCGAGGGCTCTCACCATCTGGACCGTTCAAGAATCCGGCTGACCTGGGCGGCGGTTGAGCTGTTGACAGTTTTGTGATTGGGCGTATTAGCCGCGTGATTAGGGCTCAATCCCGGTTCAGAATCGCCTGGTAGAGGGCGCGCTTAGAGACGCCGTTGGCCTCAGCCACAATCTGGACGGCATCTTTCAAGCCGCGGCCGGTGGCCTGAACCGAGTCAACCTCACCGAGCAGTGAACCCAGATCGGTCTTAGTTTCAACGGCCGGCCCAATCACTAATGTGACTTCGCCTCTGACTGGTTGATCCGCCGCCCAGTTGGCCAATTCGGCCAAGCAGCCCCTGATGATTTCTTGGTGCGGTTTGGTCAATTCACGGGCCACCGCGGCCTGACGTCCGGCGCCTAGGCGGTGCGCGGCATCGGCCAAAGTCACCGCCAAGCGGCGGGGCGAATCGAACGCGACCACCGTACGGGGCTCACGGGTCAGGCCATCCAGCCAAGCAGCGCGGGCCCCGGCGGCGCGCGGGACAAAGCCGTCAAAAGCAAACGGTGTTGTTGGCAAACCGGACAGCACCAACGCCGTCAGCGCTGCGGACGGACCTGGCAGGCAAGTCAATTGGACTTCGGCTTGGGCGGCGGCCTGGACCAGCGGGAAACCCGGATCGGAGATCAATGGCAGGCCGGCGTCAGTGACCACTGCCACCAACTGCGAGCCGGCGGCTTCAATCAACTCAGCGATGCGGGAACGCTCATTGTGTTCAAAGAATGACACCACCCGCCCGCTGATCTGCACCCCCAACCTGGCCGCCAAAGCCCGCAGCCGGCGGGTGTCCTCCGCGGCGATCAAATCGGCAGTGGCCAGCAACTGACGCAGATTGGCCGAAGCGTCGCCGGGATCCCCCAAGGGAGTGGCGGCCAACACAATGCCACGTTCCGGCAAAGACATACCCGTACCATAGGGCGTCGTGACCTCCAACGCCGACACCCGCCGCGCGCGAGCGGGCGAATTGGCGGCGCGGTGGGCCGGACCGGTCTTCGTGACGGCAGTGGGCGGCCTGATTCGCTTCTGGAACCTGGGCGGCCCCAAACAGCTGATGTTTGACGAAACCTATTACGTCAAAGATGCCTTCGCGCTGATGACCCACGGCTATGAGGTCAACTGGACTGAGGATGCCAACACCGGATTTGTGATTGGCGACATGTCCGGCATGTTGGACACCGGTTCCTATGTGGTCCATCCACCACTCGGCAAATGGCTGATCGGCGTGGGCATGTGGGTGGGCGGACCTGAATCGCCGTTCTCTTGGCGTCTGTCCGCGGCGGTTGCCGGCACGCTGCTGATCTGGGTCACCATTCTGGTGGGCTGGCGGTTGTTCAAATCGCAGCCCCTGGGCCTGTTGGCCGGCCTGCTGGTGGCGGTCGATGGCATCGCTGTGGTCATGTCCCGCACTGGGCTGTTGGACATTTTCCTGGCGCTGTTCGTGATGCTGGCGGCCTGGCTGATTCTGAAGGACCGCGCCGTCATGGATCAGCGGCTGGACCGATTATTGAGCACACCGGTCGGTCATGGTCCATACGGGGCGCCGCTCTACCGGTCGCGGCTGTTTGGGCCGCGGCTGGGCATGCGCTGGTATCTGTTGGGCGCCGGTGCCAGCCTGGGCGCGGCCTGCGCCGTCAAATGGTCCGGTTTGTGGTTCCTGGCAGTCTTCGGTTTGTTGGTGGTTTGTTGGGATGCGGCCGCCCGCCGCCGTCGCGGTATTGAGCAGTGGCTGCTGGGCGCGGTTTGGCTGGATGGGGTCAAGGCGTTTTGCCTGACAGTGCCGGTGGCGCTGGCGGTTTACGTGTCATCTTGGTCCGGTTGGTTGGCGACTCGTGGCGGCTACTACCGCAACTGGGCTGAATACCATCCGAACGGGCCGTTCTCCTGGCTACCAGATGGTTTGAGGTCGCTGATTCACTACCACCGGGAGGCCTATTCCTTCCACGTCGGTTTGACCACTGAGCATGTCTATGAGTCCAGCCCGTTTGGCTGGCTGTTGCAGTTGCGCCCCACCGCCTTCATGTACACCTATGACCCGACCTGTGGTGCCGACAACTGCCGTCAGGCGGTTACCGCCCTGGGCAACCCGCTGATCTGGTGGCTGGGTGTGGCGGCGTTGTTGCTGGTTGTGTACGCGGCCGTGGTCTGGGCGGATTCGCGTGCCTGGTTCATCTTCGCCGGCTACTTGGCCGGCTACGTACCCTGGCTGTTCTACTCACACCGCACCATCTTCACTTTCTATTCGGTCTCTTTCATGCCGTTCCTGGCCCTGGCCTTGGCTTATGCCGCCGGCCGGATCATCGGGCCGGCTGCGCGTCCGCGCCACTCCCAGGCTTTCCGCCTGAAGGCGCTGGCCATCGCGCTGATCGCCGTAGTCTTTGTGTCCGCCTTCTTCTACCCCATCTGGTCTGGCGCCTCCATCTCTGACACCTACTGGCAGATGCACATGTGGCTGCCCGCCTGGAACTAGCCAGTTCCGGCGCCCCTTCCGTCCCGCTCAGGGCGATCCCGGCTACCTGTCCCAGGGTGGCGCTTGGCAGGAAGGTACAATTTTGGGTGACCGAACTTTTGATTTCGGTAGCCCTTAGGGCTGCCTAGCCTAAGTTGCAAGGGGAAGCTGATGGCCACCACCGACATGCACCAGACTGGTGCCGGCGGCGCGCTTGGTTCCCTCGGTTCGGCGCCTTCGCCGCCCGATGCAAAGCCCACCGGGGCGCAGCCGGGCACCGGGTCAGGGCCGCCGCGGCGGGGCCGGGCCAAAGCCCGCATGCTGCAACTGTTCGGACCGGCTTTTGTGGCGGCGGTGGCCTATGTCGACCCAGGCAATGTGGCCGCCAACCTGACGGCCGGCTCTCGCTACGGCTACACCTTGGTGTGGGTGCTGGTCATGGCCAACGCCATGGCCGTACTGGTCCAATACTTGAGCGCCAAACTGGGTATTGCCACCGGCCAGTCGCTGCCCCAAATGTTGGCTGCCCGGCTGCCCAAATGGGGGCGGTATGCCTTCTTTGGGCAGGCGGAGATCATCGCCATCGCCACCGATCTAGCTGAAGTGATCGGCGGAGCCGTGGCCCTGCACCTCCTGTTTGGCCTGCCGCTGGCATTGGGCGGAGTGATCACCGGAGGCGTCTCATTGGCGCTGTTGGCCGTCCAGTCCAAGCGGGGCCAGCGGCCATTTGAGCTGATCATCACTGCCATGTTGGTGATCATCACGATTGGGTTTGTCTCCGGATTGGTCATTTCGCCCGTCAGCCCGGCGGAGTTGATCGAAGGGCTGGTGCCGCGCTTCCAGGGAACCGATTCGGTGCTGTTGGCGGCGTCCATGCTGGGTGCCACGGTCATGCCACACGCCGTCTACTTGCATTCATCGCTGACCAGAGACCGCCACGGCCCGGTGACTGATCCAGCCAAGAAGCGCCATCTGATCCGGGTCACGCGCTGGGATGTGCTCTGCGCGCTGGTGGTGGCGGGCTCAGTCAACATTGCGATGCTGGTGTTGGCAGCCGCCAATCTGCGCGGCGTGGCCGGAACGGATTCCATTGAGGGTGCCCATGCGGCCATTGCCCAGCACATGGGGCCGGCAGTTGGGGTGGTTTTCGCCGTCGGTTTGCTGTTCTCAGGGTTGGCGTCAACATCGGTTGGCTCCTACGCCGGAGCCGAAATCATCCACGGCTTCCTCCGGGTGCGCTTGCCGGTAATGGTGGTGCGGCTGGTGACGTTGATTCCGGCCATCGCCGTGCTGCTGGCGGGTGCCTCGCCTTCGTGGATTCTGGTTCTTTCGCAGGTGGTGCTGTCCTTCGGCATCCCCTTTGCGATCATCCCGCTGGTCTACTTGACCGGCAAACGGTCTGTCATGGGTGATTCGGTCAACTCCCATTTGACGGCCGGCGCGGCCTGGCTGACCACGGTGCTGATCGTGGCACTCAACCTGGGCTTGGTGTACTTGACCCTGGCCGGCCACTAGTTCCCGGTGGCTGGCCATTAGTTCCCGGTGGCCAGTGCCGCCGCCTCCGTGGCCGCGGGCGTTGCCTGGTTATCGCGGTTTGGCCGGCTGCCCGGCGCCGGTCAACAGGCAGCCGATAGGCTAACCCCATGCCAAAACTGCGTTCGGATGTGCTGATGACGGGTCGAAACATGGCCGGTGCCAGGGCCCTACTCCGAGCGGCGGGCGTCGCCAGAGAGGATTTCGGCAAGCCGATCATTGCCGTAGCCAACTCCTTTACCGAGTTCAACCCCGGGCACACCCATTTGGCGCCGGTTGGCCGGTTGGTTTCCCAGGCCATCCATGAGGCCGGCGGCATTGCCCGCGAATTCAACACCATTGCCGTCGATGACGGAATCGCCATGGGCCATGAGGGCATGTTGTATTCGTTGCCCAGCCGCGACCTGATCGCGGACAGCGTTGAGTACATGGTCAACGCCCACCGGGCGGACGCGCTGATTTGCATTTCGAACTGCGACAAAATCACGCCCGGCATGTTGATGGCCTCAATGCGCCTGAACATCCCCACGGTGTTTGTGTCTGGCGGTCCCATGGAAGGCGGCCACGCCGTCCTGCCTGACGGCAGCCGCAGAGACCGCCTGGACCTGATTGTGGCCATGTCCGAATCAGCCAACCCGCAGGTCAGCGACGGAGATTTGGCGGCCATCGAAGAAGGCGCCTGCCCCACCTGCGGTTCTTGTTCAGGGATGTTCACCGCCAACTCGATGAACTGCCTGACGGAGGCCATGGGTCTGGCATTGCCCGGCAACGGGACCCTGTTGGCCACCCACACTGACCGGGAGAAGCTGTTCCGCCGGGCCGCTGCGGCAGTAGTTGACCTGGCCAACCGCTACTACCAGCAAGATGACGCCTCGGTCCTACCGAAGTCCATCGCCACGCTGGCCGCCTTCGAAAACGCCATGACCTTGGACATCGCTATGGGTGGCTCCACCAACACCATTCTGCACATCTTGGCCATTGCCAAAGAGGCTGGTGTGGAATTCACCCTGCACAACATTGAGGCGCTCAGCCGCCGTGTCCCCTGCATCTGCAAAGTGGCGCCCAACGGCCCGGCGCTGATCCAGGACG
>JAIRTF010000055.1 GCA_031255075.1 Bifidobacteriaceae bacterium
GCGCTACCTCAGGGCGAGGTGCTGTTCATGGTCTGCTCTGATGGGCTCTTCGGCGCCGTTGATCACGCTGAACTGCGGGCCACCCTGCTGGCAGATGCGTCCACGGCGGAGATTTGCGACAATCTGGCCTTGGCTGCCTGGCGCGGCACCGCACGCGATAACTTCTCAGTCTTGGTGGCCCGGGTAGGCGCGGTTGGCGCCGCGGCGCCCAGCGAGCGGCCAGGCATAACTCTGGACCAAACCTGATCTGATCGCCCTAACCAGCCACTGCACAGGGCCTTGGTGATTCTTCCCTAGCAAACTGGTAGCCCTGGGTCGGCATTTCTGAGTAAAGTGGTGCGACAACTGCCGCACCCCACCGCGAGAGGACCCCCAATGCGACACTCAAAAGGCACCCCCAGACTTAGCTTGCCACGGCGATTGGCGCAGATGTCTCTAGCCGGCCTCGGCGGCCTGGCTTTGGCCGCCGGCGGGATGGTGTTGAGCGCGGCGCCCGCCAAAGCCGCCAACATTGGGCCGTTCGCTTGCCCGCTCAGTGTGTGCACCGTCAACGCCTACGGGGCCACCCTCACGGGCACCTGGGACATTGGCGCCGACACGCTCGTTGTGTCGGGGTCGACCCACCTTATAATCGCTGATGGAGGCACTCTGACCATGTCAGGCGGTGCCATAAACGTCCAACCAGCTGGCAACATAATCATGGAAGGCGGTCAGATCACAGGCAGCGGCGAGATCATCAATAGAGGCACCATATCGATTGTCGCTCCCGAATCGACCGACCCTCTCGACCCCTTCCCTCACACCTCGGCCGCGATCATGGTTCCGGTAGCGAACTACTCTCAGATAGTGGCCTACTACGGTTGCGAGCTCGTGTTTGGTGCTCGGGTCACGAACTATGATCCAGACAGCGAGATCGCTATTCAGGGTGAGGTCTCGCTGGTGTTCACCGGCGACCCCAACGGCGGTTCAGGCTCCGGGCTGGTCAATAACGGCGCGCTGTCAAACGGTGGCGGCCATGTCTACTTCCTTTGGTCCGAATACATCCAAGAGGCCTCCGGCAAATGGGAAGACGATTCGGGAGCCGCCTCCGGTCCGCTGTACTCGCTGCTCAGCGCCTCGGCGGTGTCCGTGGACGGGGCTGATCCGGTCGCGTTCCCAGACTGCGACGTGACCTTCACGCCAACCTCTCAGACCCGTGCGGACATTGCGCCTTGGGCGCAGCCACTGGAGGAAGACGGTTCGGACTTCGCCTATTTGCACCAGGGGTTCGCCTTCGAGTTGGCCGCGCCGCCCACCTGCACTTACCAGGGCAAAGAGGCCAGATTCATTGGCTGGGCCTCGGCCAGCGGCAGCCTGGACAGCCTGCTTCAGGCGACATTCGGTCCAGGCGACCTGATCGAAGCCAGCCAAGTTTCAGCAGTCATGCCGGGGCTGCCGACGGCTTACGCCGCCATCTATCAGGTCGGCAACCCGGCTCCTCTCGGCCCGGCGCCCAAACCATCACCAACTCCAGGGAACGGCACCCTGGCACTCACCGGCGTTGATCGTGGCGCCCTGTTGGCAACCGCCGGGCTGGCGGTGTTGTTGATCGGCGCCGGGGTTGGTTTGGTGACCGTGACCCGCCGCCGTTCGGCACAGCACTAGCTGCGGGACAGGATTCGCCCGACCGGTTCACGCAGTTTGCGGGGAACGCGCCGCCAGGCTCGTTTGAGCAGCGGCGGCCTGACAGCCACCGGTTGACGCAGCGATTCGAACAGAGACTGCCAACGTTCCGCCAGCCGCGCCTCGGAGAATTCCCGCATCCGGTCCGCCGCGGCCTGGGACATGGCCTGCCAATCAGCTGCGGGCAGGCTGAGCAAGCCGGCTACTCGCTCGGCCAGCTGTTCCACGTTGCCTGGCTCAACCAGGTAACCGTTGACGCCATCAATGATCATTTCGGCCGGGCCGTATTTGGTGTTGTAGGCAACGCAGGGCGCGCCGTGAGCCATTGACTCCATGACTGTCAAGGAGAACCCCTCCCAGCGGGAGGTCAACAGCGACACCGCCGCTGTGTCAAAGGCCTGTTGGGCTTGCTTCGAATAGCCGGCGAAATGAACTGCCTCAGCTAGGTCCAGCTCTTGGGCCAGCGATTTCAGGCTGGCTTCTTCGGGGCCGGAGCCCCAAATCTCAAGATGTGCCTGGGGATGAACCTGGCGCACCTGTTGCAGGGCGCGGATCGAATCGCCAAGGTTTTTCTCCTCATTCAAGCGGGAGACCACCGCCAGCTTGTTGGGGTCGCGTTCACCGCCGGCGGCCGCCAGCTGGGTGGCGTGAGGAATCACATGCAACCGGTCGGCATAGCCAAATCGGTCCGCCACATCCTGCTTCTGCCAACCGGTCAGCAACACCAGAGCGTCAGCCTGGCTCAGGTTCTTCAACAGCGCCCGGTTGCCCACCCGGATGATGTCCGTGCCTGGGCGGATATGCACCGAATGGAACACAAAGATTTTCCGGGCCTGCCGGTTCTCCAATGACAGCAGCGCCTTGTCCAACAGCCGGGCTTCGCAGATGAAGTAGGTCAACGGACCTTGGCAAAGCTCATCCATGAAATGGCGCCTGAACCCGTCAAAGGTCTTGAACCGCTGTTCACGGCTGGTCAACGGGTCCAACACTATCTCGCAGCCGGCCGTGATCTGGGCTGCCCGGGCCGCCACCTGTTTCGCTTCGGCGCTGACCGCCCCAGCCGCCAGGGCACCGGTCTGCCCATCGCTCGTGGAGTTGGCCGCGCCGTTCGAACCCTCGGCTGCGGCGCCTGCCTTCTTCTGGGCGGCCGCCGCTTTCGGGGAGCCGTCGCCTGGCCTGACCTCGAACACTGAACCATCGGGCCGGAAGTAGACACGTCTGGCGGCCTGGCCATCCACCGTGATGGTGGCGGCGAAAGGTGCGCCTGCGGCATCGTAGGTGTAACGGGCTTCATAGCCTGGCAGGTCGGCACAAATGCGGCTGAGAGCATCTGGCCCGGTGGGCGCGTCGGGTGGTGTGGGTTGGGCTCTGTAGTGGTGGTTGATGTTCGTGAACTCGATTTCCGGCGGCAAGGCATAGCGAGTGCGCAGGTCGGCGCAGACTTCGGGGAAGCCGGCCGCGTCGTGGAAGGTGGCTATCTGCGGGCAGATACCAAGTTCGCGGTTCAAAATGGCGGATTTACGGAGGAGCGATGCAGTGAGCCCACCATGATCAGGGTCCAGACGGCTGGTCAGAATCACATAGTGCAAGTCAAAGTGCTCCCAAGAATGTCGGTTGTACGGCTGTAATAGGTCAATGGTAACTACGGTGTGCCCCCGGCGCGTCAGCCTTAAGGTGGGGCTTTGGTCAGCCCCGGCCGCGGTGTGCGAGCATTGACGCCATGGCACGCACCTTGGTGGTCACCAACGATTTCCCACCGAAACAGGGCGGGATTGAGAACTTTGTCTATCAGTTGGTGCGGCGGCTGCCCGCGGACCAGGTGGTGGTCTTCACTTCCAGTGCCGATGGCGCCGCGGACTTTGACGCACAGCTCGCCTTCCCAGTTGTCAGAGCCCGCACCCGGGTTCTTCTGCCCACGCCCCACATAGCGCGCGGAGCAGCTCTGCTGGCACGCCGTTTCGGCTGCGATTCGGTCTACTTCGGAGCCGCTGCTTCGCTTGGGCTGATGGCTCCCTACGTGCGGGACAACTCGCCAGCCAAACAGTTCATCGGTTCAACCCATTCACATGAATGCTTCTGGACCAGGATGCCCGCCCTGCGCCAAACGCTGCGCACTTTGGCAAATGGCCTGGACCACCTGACCTTCATTTCCAACTATGCGGAGGGAGTGATCGGCGCGGCCGTCGCCCCAGACGTTCGCCGCCGTATGGTGCGCTTGTCACCGGGCGTGGACCCGGCCCAGTTCGCGCCTGAGGCCTTCGCCCAGGTGGCCGATGCCGCGCCGCCACCCGGACAGCCCACCCCCGGCGGCCCCGGCTCCAGTCCCGCCGGGCGGGTTGATGATCCAGCTGACGGCCGGGACGGCCCGGCCTGGGGCTCTGGTCCGCAAATCATCTCGGTTTCGCGTCTGGTCCCACACAAGGGCCAAGACACGTTGATCAAAGCCCTGCCTGCCGTGCGGGCCGCGGTGCCGGACGCGCGGCTGACCATAGTTGGTGGCGGTTCGAACAGCGCCCGGTTGGCTGGCTTGATACAGACTCTGGGCCTGCAGGATGCGGCCCGCCTGGTTGGGCCGGTACCAAATGCGGATATCGCGCCGTACTACGCCGCGGCATCGGTCTTCGCGTTGCCGACTCGGGACCGCACGGCTGGGCTGCAAGTTGAGGGCCTGCCCTTGGTTTGCTTGGAGGCAGCGGCCGCCGGGTTACCGCTGGTGGTGGGCAACTCTGGCGGCGCACCGGAGACCGTCAAGCCCGGCCAAACCGGACTGGTGGTCGATTCGCTTGATCAAGGTTCTGTGGCCTCGGCACTGATCGAGCTACTGGCAGACCGGCCCCGGGCCGCCGCCATGGGTGAGGCCGGGCGGGCCTGGATGGCAGCCGAATGGACCTGGGATCAGCGAGCGGCGCTGCTTCAATCGCTACTCACCGCCTAGGGCGCCATCACCGCTGGTCAGACCGCCAACGCCAGTCTGGACCGGTCAGACTTTGAAGTTGTAGATCGAAGAATCGAACTGCGCATACGATTCGTAATCCAGCAGTTGGTACAGCTCGGCCCGGGTTTGCATGTCAGGGACCATCTCCGTCAACGATCCAGCGCTGGCAATCTCAGTCAACGCCCGGTCCGCCACGCCCATCGCCAGGCGCAGCAGTGAGACCGGGAAGATCACCATGTTGACGCCGACGTCTGCCAACTGTTCGGTGGTGAACAGCTCAGACTTGCC
>JAIRTF010000066.1 GCA_031255075.1 Bifidobacteriaceae bacterium
TCCGGGCGGACCGTTGAACGCACCATTTAGTCCACCAGTCAAAGTGGGTCGAAAAGGTCCCCCAAAGCCGCCCGAAATATGGTTCAATGGTCTTGGCTGGACAAATCTGGGCATTTTCGTTTCCGCTGGTCATCCCATCTTTTTTATACGTTTTGGCTTGCCACAGCCCGTCCAACGGTGCTATAAATGGAGGTACAAAGTACAGCGGGCGAACAGGAACCCACGCACGTATAACCTACGTTAAGGGCATGCTGGCGGGGTTTCTCCGTTACGGCAATTGGATTGCGCGATTGATAACCTGTTCGCCCGCTGTTCCTCTGTCTGGGCCATCCTCATACTTAGACCGGATGGGCGCCACCCACCCCCACTCTGAACGTACCGGCGGCGCAACTCGCCACACCCCAGTTCGGCCGAAGGCTTCAGTCCGGCAGGCGATCTGCCCAACGTGACAGTGAAGTGCCAGTGAAGCAATCGCCATAGGCCTGGGCCCGGCAGGCGATCTGTCCAACCGAGCCGGCGATGGGTTTCGGCTTGGCCTGGGCCGGCGCCAGGATGGCGAACAGCCCAGCCGTGCCCAGGCACCAGAGGCGTGCTCGCGCTACCATCCTTGCTGAGAGGTTCAGGCCTGAGGCCTGGGGCGCCTACCACCAATGCCAGGAGGGGCAAATGGCCAAGAACTCGCTCAGCGCGCAGCTGGCCGAAACGCTAAAGCAAGTATCTGCGCTGGCCAGCGCCACAAAAGCAGCTGTCCAAGCCGAGCTATCCAAAGACGGGCGCCGCCTGGGAATCGGCTCAGCGCTGATCGGCTGCGCGCTGGTGGCAGCCCTGGGACTGCCACCGTTGCTGATCCTGGCCTTCGTTTGGGGTCTGGTGGCATTGGGACTCCCGCCGTGGGCCGCCTATCTGATCGCCGCCGGCGTGATTCTGCTGCTGGCAGCCGTCTTCGGGCTGGCCGGCGGCCGGCTGCTGAAACTGGCCGCCCGCTCCATTGGCAAGACCGCCGCCATGATCAAAGACTCACTGGCGGCCCTTCAGGGCACAGTGCGGCTGGCCGAAGAAGAAGCCCAACTGGCCGCCGCTGAAAACGGCCAGACGCCCGCCGCGGAGCCCACAGCCGCAGCTGGTGAACGCCGCGAACCAAACCCGCCCGGGGCGCCGGGCGGCGGAAAGTAGCCCGTGGCCAAAAATCGTTCCGGTCCCACAGATTTCGCCGACACGCTGATCGAAGGGCCATGGAAACACCAGTTCGTCTCCGCCGGTGGTCTGCGGTTCCACGTCGCGTTAACCGGACCTGAAGACGGCCAACTGGTGGTGCTGCTCCACGGCGTACCCCAACACTGGTGGTCAATGCGTCACCTGTTGGTCCACTTGGCCGCCGCCGGTTACCGGACAGCAGCCGTTGACCTGCGCGGCTTCGGCGCCTCAGACAAACCCCCAGAGGGGTACACCCTGCCAATGCTGGCCCGCGACGTGGCTGGAGTAATCGCCGCGCTAGGGCACGGCTCAGCGGTGGTGGCCGGCCAAGGCCTGGGCGGCCAAGTGGCTTGGACCATGGTGTCCCGCTACCCCGACCTGCTGCGCGGCATTGTGCCGATCTGTTCGCTGCACCCCGGATCAACCGAACCCAGACGCCGCTACCTGGTCTCACCCAGGGCGTTTGTCCAGGTCACAGCATTGCGGTCGCAGCGCGCCGCCCAACGGTTGCTGACCGACGCGGCATTCATGCGGGTGCTGTTGGCTACCTGGACCCAAGAATCAGGTTGGCTGGACGCCGAAGCCGCCCGCCACTATTCGGGCGCTATGCGGCAACCCTATGCCGCTGAGAAAGCCGCCCGAATGATGCGCTGGGTCACCCGGCCGCTGCCGACCACCGCCCGGAGACGATTCGCCGCCTCAGTCCGCCACCCGGCCACGGTGCCGGTGCTCCACATTCAGACCGACGCGGACCCGGTGTTGCGTTGGACGGTCACCCAGGCCGAAGAGTTCGGCGGATCGGACTACCGCTTCGAATTGCTTTCCGGCTTGGGGCACCTCCCAGCCGAAGAAGACGGCGAACTGTTGGCCAACACCATGCTGGCCTGGTTCCGCGAACACGGCATCTAGACGCCGGCCAACTGCCGCGACGGGCACAGCGTCGCCACCGAACACCCGCCACAGTCCGGTTTGCGTGAATGGCACACCCGCCGTCCCTGGAAGATCAGCCGGTGGCACAACATGACCCACTCCTCCGGTGGGAACAGCAACGCTATCTGCTGCTCCACATCCACCGGCGCCGCCTCCGCTGTCCAACCCAGGCGCCTGGCCAGCCGGCCAACATGGGTATCCACGGAGATGCCCGGCACGCCGAATGCATTGCCCTGAACCACGTTGGCCGTTTTGCGACCCACTCCCGGCAACGAAGTCAGCTCCTCCAAAGTGGCCGGCACCGCCCCGCCGAACCGTTCCACCAACGCCAGACCAATACCTTTCAGAGCCGCCGCCTTGGCCCGGTACAGCCCCAACG
>JAIRTF010000193.1 GCA_031255075.1 Bifidobacteriaceae bacterium
GGCCGGCGAATCCCGGTGCTGGTCGGGTTGGTGCTGCACGTCGCGGCATCGGTGGCGATCATCTTCACCCCCTCGGTCGGAGTGTTGATCGGTCTGCGGTTTGTCCAAGGCATCGGCAACGCCTCGGCGGCGGTGGTGGCCATGGCCATGATCAGGGACCTGCACACCGGCCACCGGGCCGCCAAGCTGCTGTCGCACATTGTCTTGGTGATAGGGGTGGCGCCGCTGCTGGCGCCAACTTTGGGCCGCGCCCTGGCCAGTCTGGGCACCTGGCGGTACACCTTTGTGTTCCTGGCGGTGGTCGGAGTGGGACTGGGGCTATTTGTCTACTGGCGGGTGCCGGACACCCGCTCCGAAGCGGTCAAACAGGCGGCCAGCGGCCTCGGCGCGGCCTTCCGCGCCTATTGGGTGCTGCTCCGCGACTACCGGTTCATGGGCTGGGCCATGATCCCAGCGCTGGTCCAATCAGCGTTGATGGCCTGGGTGATTTCCTCGCCGTTCCTGATCCAGGAGTACTACGGCCAAGGCCACATGGTGTTCTCATTGCTGTTCGCCTTGTGCGGACTGTTCCTGGTGGCCGGCGCTCAAGCCAACGCCGCGGTGGTGCACCGGTTCCACCCGCGCAAGCTGCTGGTCACCTTGCTGCCGGCCGAATTGGCGGTGGCGGCGGCCGGATTTGTCTGCTCGCTGCTTGGTTGGGGTGGGCTGCTTGGCTTGGTGTCCGGCGTTGCGCTGATGCTGTTCTTGAACGGGTTTGTGCCGGGCAACGCCTCGGCTTTGGCGTTGACCCGTCACGGTGAAGCCGCCGGCGCGGCATCGGCCCTGATCGGAGCGTTGCAAGCGGGGTTCGTGGCGTGCGTTATGGCGTTGCTGTCTGCCATCGGTGACAGCCAGGTTGACATGACAGGCGTCCAAACTGTGGGCTTGGCTCTGGCTTGGCTGATCGTGTTGATCGGCTCGCGCGGCCTGCGCCGGGCCGGACGTCAAACCGGCCGCCGGGTGGCTGGTCAAAGCGCCTAGCCGCGTCCCTGATTCCTAGGCCGCCGGCAGTGGTTGGCGGCCCGGCAGCGGTCCCGAATTGCGGCGGAGCGGGTGGCCAGGGCGCCAAATTGGAGCTACGATGGAGCACGATTTTAGATACAGAAGTGTTGCGGATTAGCTGGGAGGGCCAGGTGGCTAACAGTGGGGCGGCCTCGGCCGCAGACCGGGCGACTCGGGAACGCATCTTGCGTCTGGTCGTAACCGATGGCCCAATCTCCGCGGCGCAGATAGCCGATACTTTGTCGCTGGCAGCGGCCGGAATCAGGCGCCACATGGGCGAACTAGAAGCCGAAGGCCTAGTCACCGAAAGGCCCGAACCAGGACACAAACCACGCGGCCGCGGACGCCCATCAAGATACTTCGTGGCCACCACCAGAGCCCACTCCGCCCTAGAGACTGATTCCAACACCCTGGCCGTCGAGGCCATCGAATTTCTGGCCACCACCGCCGGCCGCGAAGCCATTGGCGGTTTTGCCGGTCAACGCGCCCAACGCCTCGAAGACCGCTACGCGGCCGTGGTCACCGCCGCTGGTGAAGACCTGGGGGAGCGGACCAAGGCTTTGGCCCAGGCCATGAACGCAGATGGGTTCGCGGCATCGGTCCGTCCCGGGCCAACTGGGTTAACATTGCAGCTCTGCCAAGGTCACTGCCCGGTCCACCAAGTGGCGCGGGCCTTCCCCGAGTTCTGCGAAGCAGAGACCAAGGCGATTGCCTCTCTACTGGGCGTTCACGTCCAGCGATTGGCCACGCTGGCCGGTGGTGAGCATGTCTGCACCACCTGCGTGCCAGTGGCACTGAGTTTGACAGACGGTTTGAACCAGGAGCGGCCCCAACCGGCCGGCTCCGAAGGAGGGAAATGACGCAGGTAGGCGCAGAGCAGATGGATCAAGCCGCCACCATCGCCTCGATCGGCAACTATCAGTACGGCTGGCATGATTCGGACGCCGCCGGCGAATCCGCCCAACGGGGGCTGACCGCCCAAGTGGTGGAATCCATTTCGCGCGCCAAGGACGAACCAGCCTGGATGGCCGCCAAGCGGCTGAAAGCGTTGGAGGTGTTCCGCCGCAAGCCGCTGCCCAACTGGGGAGCCGAACTAGGTGATATCGACTTCGACACCATCAAGTACTACGTCCGGCCAGTGGACCGCCCAGCCACCAGCTGGGACGCCCTCCCCGAAGACATCAAACGAACCTATGACCGGCTGGGCATCCCCGAAGCCGAAAAGCAACGCCTGGTGGCGGGCGTAGCCGCCCAATACGAATCAGAGGTGGTGTACCACCAGATCCGGGAAGACCTTGAAGCCCAAGGCGTGATCTTCCTGGACCCGGACACTGCCCTGAAGGAACCCGAAGAGCTGTTCAAACGCTACTTCGGCACCATCATCCCGCCCAGTGACAACAAGTTCGCCGCCCTCAACACGGCCGTTTGGTCTGGTGGTTCGTTCATCTACGTGCCGCCCGGCGTGCGGGTAGAGATCCCACTCCAGGCCTACTTCCGGATCAACACCGAACACATGGGCCAGTTTGAGCGGACGCTGATCATTGCCGATGAAGGCTCCTACGTCCACTACGTGGAAGGCTGCACTGCGCCGATCTACAAGACTGATTCGCTCCACGCCGCCGTGGTGGAGATCCTGGTCTGCAAGGGCGCCCGGGTCCGATACACCACCATCCAGAACTGGTCCACCAACGTCTACAACCTGGTCACCAAGCGCACCAGAGTTGAAGAGGACGGCGTCATGGAATGGGTGGACGGCAACATTGGCTCCAAAGTGTCAATGAAGTACCCAGCCTGCGTGCTGGCCGGCCGCGGCGCCCGCGGCGAAACGCTGTCAATTGCCTTTGCCGGCCAAGGTCAGCACCAAGACACCGGCGCCAAGATGATCCACGCCGCCCCGGACACGTCCTCTTCGATCGTGTCCAAGTCCATCTCACGGGGTGGCGGCCGCACCTCCTACCGCGGCCTGGTCCAGATCCTGCCCGGCGCCGAACGCGCCAAATCCAACGTCATTTGTGACGCCCTGCTGGTGGATGAGGTCTCCCGGACCGACACCTACCCGTATGTCGATGTCCGCGAAGACGATGTCACCATGGGCCATGAGGCCACTGTCTCCAAAGTCTCCGAAGACCAACTGTTCTACCTGATGTCCCGGGGCATGGCGGAAGCCGAAGCTATGGCCATGATTGTGCGCGGGTTTGTGGAACCGATCGCCCGCGAACTGCCCATGGAGTACGCCCTGGAACTGAACCGGCTGATCGAACTCCAAATGGAAGGCTCGGTGGGCTGAATGGGCATCTCACAACAATCCCGCGGCACCCGCCTGGCTTCTTTCGAACTGACCGACTTCCCGCAGCCAAACGGCCGGGAAGAAGAGTGGCGTTTCACACCCATCGCTGACCTGGCGGATCTGTTCGCCGGGGACCTGAAGGCAGAGGTGGTCACCCAGGTCCAGGGCCCAACCGGTGTTGGCGTCAGTGTTGAAACGGTTGGTCTGGATCATCCGCGCATCGGCGCGGTGCCGGCCCCAACAGACCGGTTGGCGGCGGCCGCCTGGGCGGCCAGCGAATCGGCCACCCTGGTGACCATTGGCGGCACGGACACCACACAGCCCACGGTGGTGCGCGTCATCGGCAGCCAAAGCGAGCGGCCAACACCCAGCGCCGCCCAGTTGACGATTGACGCCAAACCCAATTCCAGGGGCCTGGTGCTGCTGGAACACACCGGCCTGGCGCGGCTCAACCAAAGCGTTGAGATCAACCTTGGTGATGGGGCCGATCTGACCGTTGTCACCGTCTGCGATTGGACCACCGGTTCCGTCCACGCCGCCAGCCACCGGGTCCGCCTGAACAAGGACGCCCACCTACGTCACGTGGTGGTGATGATGGGCGGGTCGCTGGTGCGAATCACCCCGCATATCGAACTGGCCGGTGAGGGCGCCAGCCTGGACGCCTTGGGCATCAACGTGACCGATTCGGGTCAACACCACGAAGCCCAACTGTTTGTTGACCACGCCGCCCGTAACTGCCGTTCCCGCGCGACCTACAAGGGCGCTCTGCTGGCCGCCGGAGCCCATTCGGTGTGGATTGGCGACGTGCTGATCCGGGCCGCCGCTGAAGGCACGGATACCTATGAGGAGAACCGCAACCTGGTTCTGGCCAAAGGCGCTCACGCTGATTCGGTGCCCAACCTGGAGATCGAAACCGGGCAGATTGAGGGCGCCGGCCACGCCAGCGCCACCGGCCGGTTCGATGAAGAGCAGCTGTTCTATCTTGAGTCCCGGGGCATCCCCAAAGAGCTGGCCCGGTCCATGGTGGTGCACGCCTTCTTTGCCGAACTGATTGCCCGGATTGGGCAGGCGGACATCGCCGCCGCCTTGACCGCCGCAGTTGACGCCAAGCTTGACCAGGGGAGGGCAGAGCCGGCATGACATCTCTGCCTATTGCGCCGGCCGAACAGATCGCCCCAGGTGCGGTCAAAGCCGTTCAGGTACGGCTGGGGCCACTACCGGCCGTCATTGGCCCGGCCCAGGAAATGGGTCCGGCCGGCACCACGGCCATCGTGGTGGCCCACACCGCAGACGACCAGTGGTACGCCATCGGCGATGTCTGTTCGCACGGCCCGGTGCTGCTGTCCGAAGGTGAATTCGAAGGCTGCACCTTGGAGTGCTGGGGCCACGGTTCGCGCTTCGACCTGTCCACCGGCCTGCCCCAGAACCTACCCGCCAACCAGGGCGTACCGACCTACCCGGTGTCGGTTGAGAACGGCCAGGTGGTCATAGACCTGCCGGCCGTGGACCCGCCAGACACCCCGGATGCCACGAAGGCCGGGGACGCCCCAGAGACTTTCAGCAATATGGACGATGCCGCGCCGCACCCCGACCAGGGCGGTGCCACTCCCAGCCCCAGCGGCGGGGACAAACAACAGGAGGAACCGGTTTGACCACCTTGGAAATCAAAGACCTGCACGTCAGCGTGGATACCCCTGAGGGCGTGAAACCAATCCTGCGGGGCGTCAGCCTGGCGGTTGAGTCCGGTCAAACCCACGCCATCATGGGCCCCAACGGCTCCGGTAAATCAACTCTGGCCTATTCACTGGCCGGGCACCCCAAGTACACGGTGACCGGCGGCAGCGTGCTGCTGGACGGCCAAGACGTGCTGGCCATGACCGTGGATGAACGGGCCCGAGCCGGGTTGTTCTTGGCCATGCAGTATCCGGTGGAGGTGCCGGGTGTGTCGGTGGCGAACTTCTTGCGGACTGCCAAGACCGCTACCTCCGGCCATGCGCCGCCGCTGCGGACTTGGGTCAAGGAAGTTGGCTCCGCCATGGACCAGCTGCGGTTTGACCGCGAATTCTTGGAACGGTCCGTCAATGAGGGCTTTTCCGGCGGCGAAAAGAAGCGCCATGAGATTTTGCAGATGGAGCTGTTGGAACCGAAGATCGCCATCCTTGATGAGACGGACTCCGGGCTGGACGTGGACGCTCTGCGGGTCGTCTCTGAAGGCGTCAACCGGGCCAAGGCCAACACCGGCGTGGGGGTAATGCTGATCACCCACTACACCCGCATTCTGGAGTATGTCAAACCAGATTTTGTGCACGTCTTTGTTGACGGCCGGGTAGTTGAACAGGGCGGTCCGGCGTTGGCTGACCGGCTGGAGGCTGAGGGCTATGACCGCTTCCTCCGGTGAGGTCTTGACGGCCGCGCCGCTGACAGATTCGGAACTGGTGGCCATCCGGTCAGACTTTCCGCTGCTGTCCCGCCGGGCCTTGACTGGCCAACCGCTGGTCTACCTGGATTCCGCTGCCACCTCCCAACGACCGCGGATCGTCCAAGACGCCATGCGGGATTTCACCGACAACCACAATGGCGCTGTTCACCGCGGTGCCCACGCCTTGGCGGAAGAGGCAACGGACGCCTTTGAACAGGCTCGCGCGGCGGTGGCCCAGTTTGTTGGAGCGGGTGCTGGGGAGATGGTCTTCACCTCTGGCACCACCGCCGGCATCAACTTGCTGACCACCAGTTGGGCGGCGGCTTCGCGGGGTGCCGGTTCGGGCGCGGCCCGGCGGTTCGCGGTGCTGCCGGGGGACCGGATTGTGGTGACCCAAGCTGAACACCATGCCAACCTGGTGCCGTGGCAGCAGTTGGCCGCCGCCACTGGTGCCGAACTGGCCTGGGTCCGGGTGGATCGCGAAGGCCGCCTGCGTTTGGAAGACCTGGAAGACGTGGTCACCGCCCGCACCAGGGTGGTGGCCTTCACCCACGCTTCGAACGTATCCGGGGCTGTGACCGATGTTGCCGCCATGGTTGCTGCCGCCAAGGAAGCCGGCGCTTTGACGGTGCTCGATGCCGCTCAGACAGCCCCGCACCGGGCTTTGGACTTGGCCGCGTTGGACGTTGATTTTGCTGTCTTCTCTGCCCACAAGATGCTTGGCCCGACCGGCATTGGTGCCCTCTATGGACGGGCCGACCTGTTGGAAGCCATGCCACCGGGCCCGACGGGCGGTTCCATGGTGGAGATCGTGACCATGTCAGAGGCGACCTTCCAGCCACCACCCAGCCGGTTCGAAGCCGGCACCCAAGCCGTTACCCAAACCGTTGGCTGGGCAGCGGCCATTGACTACCTAACCCATCTGGGTATGGACCGGCTGGCCGCCCACGAAGCAGCCTTGACCGCGCGGTTGTTGGACAACGTTGGTGAGATCAGCGGCGTGCGGATCCTCGGGCCGGCCCATCCCTCCAACCGTCTGGGGGCGGTAGCTGTTGAGGTGGACGGTGTTCACCCGCATGATGTGGGCCAATTCTTGGACGCCCAAGGCATAGCGGTCCGGGTTGGCCATCACTGCGCCCAGCCCATCCACCGGGCTTTGGGAGTCAACGCCTCAACCCGGGCTTCGGTCGCGGTCTACAACACCACCGCTGAGGTGGACCGCTTCGCCGAGGCGTTGGATCAGGTCCGCGCCTACTTCGGGGCCGCCCTATGAATCCGCTTGATTCGCTGTACCGGGATCTGATCATGGATCACGCCCGCCACCCCCAAGGCAAAGGCTTGCAGGATCCGTTCGACGGTGAATCTTTCCAAGTCAACCCGACCTGTGGAGACCAAGTCCGGCTACGGGTTGACCTGGACAACACCGGCGAACAGCCCAAGTTGGCTCAGGTCAGTTGGGATGGACAGGGTTGTTCAATTTCTCAGGCCTCAGTCTCAATGATGAAAGACCTGGTAGAAGGCGAAGATCTGGACCAGGTGGCGCACCTGGAAGAGATCTTCGGCCGGTTGATGCACTCACGCGGTCAAGGCATTGACCCTGACGAAGCCGCCCTGCTCGGTGACGCAGAAGCCTTGGAAGGTACCTCGCGCTACCCGATGCGCGTCAAATGTGCTCTGCTCGGATGGATGGCGTTGAAAGACGCCGTGGCCAAGGCGCAAGCTGGGGACAACTCCCCAGCTGGTGCGCCGGAAGGGATCTAGCCATGACCAGTTCGCCGTATACCCAAAGCAACTTCCCACCCCCGCCCGCACCAGTACCAGCGGTAGGTTCCAACCCCAGCCCAGCCGCAGATCAGGTGACGGAGGCCGCTGAGGAGGCAGCGGCATCGAACAGGGCAGTGTTGGACTCCCCGGCGCTACCGACCGCCGCCGATGTCGAGGAGGCGCTCCGCGACGTGATTGACCCTGAACTGGGTATCAACGTGGTTGATCTGGGGTTGCTTTACGGCGTCCACATTGATGCCGAAGGCCGCGCCACTGTCGATATGACCCTGACCTCCGCCGCCTGCCCGCTCACCGGGTTGATCGAATCGCAAGCCGCAGCGGCCGTGGAAGGCCTGGTCACAGGCGTAGAAATCAACTGGGTGTGGAACCCGCCGTGGGGGCCGGACCGGATCACCGCCGATGGCCGTGAGCAGCTTCGCGCCATCGGCTTCAACGTCTAAGCGGGTCTTCCCGGCGGCCGGCTGCTTGGTTCCGCGTGGGCCAGCAGCGGGCCGGCTAGTTCTGAGTGCCGAGGCGGGAGTTGTTGTAGGCGTCCTGAGCTTGGACCAAAATGCCGACCAACTGTTCGGCCCGGGTTTTGTCAGCCGCGCTGATCTCAACGCCCTCAACGCCCAGCAGACTCTCAATCCCAGGGATGTCAAACGTGATCTGAGGCGGAATGGCACCGGGGTAGAGGCCGGCCAGTTCCTGAACCCTTTCCATGGTCAGGTCGTCGCCAAGGTTGGCGGCGGCCTCATCCAGGGCCGCGTACTGCTCGGCGTCAAAGTTGGGGCAGGCACCTAACAGTGTCCGCAGCTGATCCGGGGTGGTGTCGCCGGGCAGGATGGCCTCAGGCATGGTCAGAAATTCGTCCGCCACCGGTTCGGCCGGATCGGCCAGATCGGGATAGCCGTTTTCGCGGGCGCAGGCGATCCAGCGATTGGTTGAATCAAACATGACCTGTTTGACGATCATCTCCTCTTCCGGATCCGGTGGCAACTGGTCGTAGACCGGTTCGGTGTAGCCGGACTGCTCCAGACAGCTGATAAACACTTCGGTGTAGTCGGTCTGATCCACAATCAGATAGCGAATCTCGGAGGCTTCGTTCATCCTGGCCTGGTTGGCGATCTCCCATGGGATCTCTTCGCCTTCAATGATCACCGTTCTGCCGTCTGGGGAGTACTTCCAGGTCAGGGAAGGGTCATAGTCTTTGGCCAGATCGATTAACTGGTCTTCTACCAGGGCTTTGTCCAGTGCCTCGACCACTTGGTCGCCGGGGAAAATGTGGCGCCCAGAGCCAAGGTCATAGGCGTAGGCCCGCGAGGGTTCAAAGCTCAACAGGATTTGCCCTTGGCTGTCTTCCAGAGGTTCTTCGACGGCCGGCACCCCAGCTGCTTTGAGACAGCTGACCATCGCTTTGGCGGCCTCCGGCTGAGTTGCCCCGGCGGTTGGTGTGACTGTCGGATCAGGCGGCGTCTCTTCAGGCTTGGTGCAGCCGGTCAGAGCCAGCGCGGCGGCTGTTACGGCTCCCAGCGCTGGGGTCATCAACCGGGTTCGCTTCATCTCGACCTCTCTTGTAGTTGCCGTCAAAACGGCTGCTATCAGCCTACGGCCTGTTCGTCCCCAACAGACGTGGTCACGCTCCCGTAGTATTCCCGTTCGGCTTCGCCCAGGATCTCCAGCAGTTCCTCTACCCGGGCCCGTTCTGCCGGGCTCACGTCAGCATCTTCACTGAAACCGAACATGTCAATCCCAGGAATGTCAAAGCTGATTTGCGGCGGCACAGCGCCCGGGAACTGTTCCATCAGGTCCATCATGTCATCGACCGATCCATGCTCACCCACTTCCGTGAAGGCCGCTTCCAAGGCTTTGTACTGTTCAGGGTCGAAGTTGGGGCAGGCAGCCAGCAGGGTGCGTAACTCCGCCGGCAGCATGTCGCCTGGCAGGATCGCTTCCGGGAAGGTCTGGTAGTTGTCGGCTTTGGCCGGCGTGGGATCTGCCAGATTCGGGTAGCCGTTCTGGCGGGCACATTTGATCCACCGTTCGGCGGAGGCGAACATCATCTGTTTGGAGGGCAGTTCAATGGCCTCCGCGGAAAAGTCTCCAGAGGTTGGTTCGGTGTACCCGGTTTGGTCCAAGCATTCGACAAACGCTTCGGTGTGGTCCGTCTGGTCCACGATCAGATAGAAGTTCTCTTTCTGGATCTCTTGCCGCAGCCGCTCGGCTTCCTCCCAGGAGACTTCTTTGCCGTCAATGATTTGATGTTCGCCGTCTTCGGAGTACTCCCAGTTCAGTGACGGGTCATACTTGGCGGCCAGCTTGATCAGGGCGTCGTAGTTGCGTTCAAACTGCTCCTCGGACATGTCTCCATCGCCCACGTTGATCGAGTGTCCAGTTCCCAAGTTGTAGGCATGTGGCACCGCGTTGTCAAAGGCCATCGCGATTTGGCCCTCTTCGTCTTCCCAAGGTTCCTCTTTGGCGGGGATGCCGGCATCGTTGAGGCACCGGACCATGGCTTTGGCTCGCTCCGGTTGGCTTTCGGCATCCGAGTTCTGGTCGGAGCCGTTCTTGTCCAGGCTGGCCACATCCGGTGGTCCACTGCTGCAACTGGCCAAGACCAGCATTCCGGCTGCCAGGGGTGCCGCCACCCGGAGCGCTACACGGATTCGCCTCATCTGCTTTCAGTCCTTCCGGTCCCCGTGGACCAAATCAGCCGGTCAGCCGTCGCGCCGGACCGGTTTGGAGAGTCTACCCAACGGACCTGAGCGGCTAAGCTGGGGCGCCTATGGAATCTCTGCCTGACGGTGTCTACCTGCTGACCTCGGCCGCGGACACTGCCATCAGCCGCATGATCCGTTTCGGCATGGGTGCCGAACACGGCCACCTGACGGTGATCCTGATAGAGGACGGCCTGATCAAGGCCTATTCGTTCGCGCGGCGGCGCTGGTCCACACCGATCGATGGCCGGTTTGTCGAAGAGGGCCGCGAACGTTACACGGTGGAGGGCGGCCACTGCAGTTCGCTGGCGCTGTTCACGATCCCGGACGATGCCGCCGCCACCGTCCGCCACCGCTTGCCACGTTTCCGTCCGCTGATGGAGGCTTCGCTGTACAACTTGCCTGACGCGCTGGCCAACACCTTCGGTGCGCGCATCCCATCCACCAAAGCCCAGACCTGTGTCAGTTTTTGCGCCCTGATGTTGGGCTTGGAACGCCGCCGTGATGTGGTCCGCCTGCGGGAGGTACTGACCGCGGCCGGCGCCAAGATGGTCTACCGCGGTTCGCTGCTGGGTCTGGAAGAGTTCACCGGCCGGCGCTTTTGGGACGGCGATTCAGAGTTCTATTCCCACCGTCTGCCCAAGGCGGTGGCATTCGCCACAGTGATCTCCAGCCAGGCCAAGTCCATGGGGCGGATCGCCGCCGAATATGCGGCCGGGCGCCAACCGCGCCTTGAACCGCGTCCTCATGGCCGGGCGGCCAGACAGTTGTGGGCCAATCTGAAGCGTTCCCGCCGCGGACCGCTGGCCCGTTTGCGCGACCGCCGGGCCAGGGCAGAGAGCCAGCCGCAAGCATCGGCCCTGCGCTGGCATTGGCGGGGTTGAACCCCGGCGAGGCTGGAGCTGCCTAGCCGATGGCGCCTAGGTGAACCGCCAGTGGGCGGCCCGAACCGTCACGGCGAGGGTCTACTGGCGGCAATTCGGCTGGTTTGCCTGAAGGGGCCACTGCCTTGGCGGGTTCTGGTCCCACCCAGGCCAGCAACAACCGGTCCTCACCCTTCAAGAACCGCTGGCAGCGAACCCCGCCGGTGGCCCGGCCCTTCGGCGGATAGAGCTCCAACGGCGTGACTTTGGCGGCACCCGGATCGGTACCAGCCAAGGCCCGGCCAGAACCGGCTACCGTCGCCACCACCGCCTGGTCAACCTGCTGAACGGTGCCGAAGAACAGCACCCGAACACCGGGCCCAAGCTTGATGCCAGCCATGCCGCCGGCCGCTCGCCCTTGAGGGCGGACCTTGGCGGCCTCAAAACGCAGCAACTGCGCGTCATCGGTCACAAAAACCAACCAATCGGAATCTGCGGCCGGGCCCACACCAACTACCTGGTCGGCGGCCTTGAGTGCCACCACCTCCCATTCGTCACCCTTGGTTGGGTAATCGCCTGGAGCCAGACGCTTGACCACGCCATCGGCGGTACCCAAAGCCAGCGGGGAAGCGCCGGGCAACATAGACCCGACGCCCACCACAGTTTCCCCGGCGGCCAGGTCAAACAGTTCAGCGGCTTTGGCGCCACCAGCCAAAGATGGCGCTCCGGCCACATCCGGCAAGACCGGCAAGTCCAAACATGAGATGCGCAGAGCCCGGCCGCTTGAGGTAATAGCGGCCACGTCGCCACGCGCGGTGGCGGCGGCTACCGACCGCACGGCATCGTGCGCGGAACGTTCACCCTCACGCGCCAACGGGCCGGCGTGAGCGGTCCTGGCCAAACGGCCGGTGGCGGATAACACCACCAAGCAGGGTGTGTCCTCCACCTCCAGCGGGGCGGCCGCAGCCCGGGCCGAAGCGCCGGTCTGGCTGGCGCCGGAGGATTCCAACAACACCGTTCGGCGGGCGTTGCCCAAGGCGGCGGCGATCTCCATCAGTTCATCTGACACCACTGTCCGCAGGGCTTGGTCTGAGGCCAAGATGGCTTCCAACTCGGCGATCTCCCGGGTCAGCCGCTCAGCTTCGGTTTCCAACTCCAGCCGCGAATACTTGGTCAAACGGCGCAGACGCAGCTCCAAGATGTATTCGGCTTGCGCCTCTGACAGGTCAAAGACGCCCATCAGACGGGTCCGGGCGGATTGGGCATCTTCCGAACCGCGGATCACCTCAATCACTTCATCAATGTTCAAGACCGCGATCAGCAGCCCCTCCACCAGATGCTGGCGTTCGCGGCGTTGATCCAAGCGGAAGGCAGTGCGGCGGCGGACCACCTCCAGGCGGTGGCCTACAAAGACCTCCAGCAGTTCTTTGAGCCCCATAGTGCGGGGCTGGCCGTCCACCAAAGCAACGTTGTTGATGGCGAAGGATTCCTCCAACGGAGTCAACCGGTACAACTCCGCCAGCACGCCTTCCGGGTTGAAACCGGCTTTGACCTCAATCATCAGCCGCAAACCGGCGCTGCGGTCGGTCAGATCGGTGACTGCTGCAATGCCCTGCAAGCGCCGCGCCTGAACCTGGTCCTTGATCTTTTCGATGACCCGTTCGGGTCCAACCAAATAGGGCAACTCGGTGACTACTATGCCCATGCGGCGGCTGCGAACCTTTTCGATCTTGGCGACAGCCCTGGTGCGGAACGTTCCCCGGCCGGTGGCGTAGGCCTCCCGAATGCCATCCAGCCCAACAATCAGCCCACCGCCTGGCAGGTCCGGCCCCGGCAACAGGCGCATCAGTTCTTCGAGGGAGACTTGCGGGTTGGCCAGCAAGGTGCGGGCGGCCGCACAAACTTCCACCAGGTTGTGGGGCGGCATATTGGTCGCCATGCCCACGGCAATCCCGGCGGCGCCGTTGACCAGCAGGTTCGGTATGGCGGCGGGCAGCACCGCCGGCTGGGTGGTGGACGAATCATAGTTCGGGACAAAGTCCACCATGTCTTCATCCAGACCATCGGTCATGGCGATGGCGGCGGCCGTGAGGCGAGCTTCGGTGTAGCGGGGCGCGGCCGGCCCGTCATCGAGCGACCCAAAGTTGCCGTGTCCGTCCACCAGCGGTAGGCGGAGGGAGAACGGCTGGGCCAGACGCACCAAAGCGTCATAGATGGCCGTGTCGCCGTGGGGGTGGAGGCGCCCCATAACATCCCCGACCACGCGGGCGGATTTCACATGCGGTCGGTCAGGGGACAGACGCATTTG
Source organism: Bifidobacteriaceae bacterium (assembly GCA_031255075.1). Classification (GTDB taxonomy): domain Bacteria; phylum Actinomycetota; class Actinomycetes; order Actinomycetales; family WQXJ01; genus JAIRTF01. The sequence continues at coordinate 13,400 of JAIRTF010000193.1, forward strand.
CGACATTTGATAGAGAATGCGCCGTTGCACGGGTTTGAGCCCATCGCGGGCGTCTGGTAGAGCCCGCGCGTAAATCACTGAGTAGGCGTATTCCAGGAAGGACTGTTGCATTTCCTCCGAGACGTCTATGTCTTCGATGTGTTCGCTTTGCGTTGCCGCCATAGACCCTTCCTTGTACAGCCCGTTGCTGCCCAGCCGGGCTCACCTTAGCCGATTTCGCCTTATCCACAGGGCAGAACTCGCTGTTCGGACCGATCTGAGAGGATTGGTTCATGCTGACTGACCCGAGCCTCCGCGCCGAAGTTGAACGCGCCGGCTACTATCCCGAAATCGTGACCGAGGTGCTGGATGCGGCGCTGGCCGATGAACAGCCGGTGGCGTTCTACGTCCACTCCGACGTAGCTATTGGGGAAGGCACCATTGGGACGCACCTGACAGTCTTGGCGGTGACCGCCACGCGGTTCATCACCGCTCACGTGGATGACCTGGATGCCGATGCCGAAGGCGCAGCCTCGGTGGCAGCTTCAGTCGGCGCGGTGCCGCTGCGCCGGGTCGAATCTGTGGCGATGACCCAAATGATCGCCGACCCAGCCAGCTATAGTCCAGGTGCTGCGCCATCGGCGGCACGTTTGACGGTCACCTGGGGTGCGGGGCGGGCGATTGACCTCGCACCAGCAGACTGCGGTGACCCGGACTGCGTCTTTGACCACGGCTATTGCGGTGCTCTGACCGGCGAGGAAGTGGTGTTGCATGTCACCTCCGAGTTGAACGGTTCGGACCGGGCCGCCAAGCTGGTTGACTTCACCCGTTCACTGTCCAACGCCACCGCTCATGCCGCCGGCTGAACTGGTCCCGCCCGAGTGGGTGACCTGGCCGGCCTACGGAGACGGCGGGTTGGCCGCGGTTGTTCCGCAGGCACTGAGCGCCTTGGGTATTGAGCTGCCGCCGGATGAGGGCCTCGGCCTGGCCGCAGCTGGGCGGCCTCAGCCTGCCCAGCCGGGTGGTGACGGGGAGGTTCCCCGAGGGATTGTGTTGGTGCTGGCAGACGGTCTGGGATTGGAGAACCTGACCGACCGGGCCGGCCACGCCCCGTTCATCACGCGGGGGCCCGTTGAACAGTGGCGCTGTGGTTTCCCGTCAACTACGGTCGCCTCTTTGGCCAGTTTGGGGACTGGCCTGCCTCCTGGTGCCACCGGTCTGGCCGGCTATTCGTTGCGTGATCCGTTCACCAAGCAGCTGGCTTCCCTGATCAAATGGGATACGCCCACGGCTCCTCAAACCTGGCAGCCCCACCGGACCCTGTTTGAGCGGCTCGATGCCGTGGGGCGGCCGGCCACTTTCATTGGGGAGTCTCGTTTCGCTGATTCCGCCCTGACCGCGGCCGCGCTGCGGGGCGCGCGGTTCGCGCCGGCCGCGAAATCGGCTCAAGCCCGGGTGGACACCGCTGTGACCTGTGCTAACGGCTCCGACGGCCTGATCTACCTGTATTGGGGAGATTTGGACAAGATTGGCCATGCCCACGGCTGGCAATCTATCCGCTGGGCGGAACTGCTGGAGGAACTGGACCAGGCCATGCGCCAGCTGGCGGACCGCCTGCCGCGCGGCTGGGAACTCTGGCTGACGGCAGACCATGGCATGGTGGACATAACGGGCTCACTCAGCTGGACAGTGGCCGATCAGCCCCAGTTGTCCACCGGTGTGGACTGGGTGGCTGGTGAGCCCAGGGCCGTCCAGCTCTATACGCGTGAACCGGAGGCGGTAGCTGCCCGCTGGCGGGATTTCCTTGGAGACGCCGCCTGGGTATTGACTAAAGACGAATGCGCCCGCCTGGAATTGTTTGGTCCGCTCGATTCGCGGGTCTCGGCCTATGTCGGTGATGTGGTGGTAGCCATGGCGGACCGCTTCACGGTCTATGACGGCCGGGCTGAGGATGCCGGGCTGAAGATGGTTGGCCACCATGGCTCGCTGACTTCACGCGAAATGCTCATCCCTCTGGTTCGCTGGCCGGCCCGCTGGTAGCTGGCTCCCACCGGCCGCCAGCGGCCTGGGCAGCCAAGTGGCGCGCGGCATCGGCCAGGGCGCCCTTCATGGCCCTGCGGACCGCGAAAC
>JAIRTF010000078.1 GCA_031255075.1 Bifidobacteriaceae bacterium
TGTCGCATCCCCACCAGGACGCGAGGAGAGCTGCCGGAGTGGCCGATCGGGACGGTCTTGAAAACCGTTGACGTCCGCAAGGGCGTCCGTGGGTTCGAATCCCACGCTCTCCGCTCATCCTCCGCCGCTGCGCTCACCCAGCACTGAACTCGCCGGTTGTGGGGTTAGAGGGGGGCGGCCCAGATGGCGGCTGCGGCTATGTCGCCTAGTTCTACTTGGGTCTGGGTGGAGTCTATTTGGAGCACAATTACGCCGGCGAAGTCGCGGCGTTCTAGGACTGTGATGGCCGCGTCTGGGATCAGGCCAACGGAGGCGAAGTAGCGGAGCATGGCCGGTTCGGCATCCGAAATGCGGCGGATGACTGCCTGGGTGGAGGCAGTCAGGCTGGACAGGGGCTCGGCTGCTGGGTGGGTGACGGAGCCGTCTGGGCCGGGGATTGGGTCGCCGTGCGGATCGCGGTCCGGGTGACCTAGCAGTTGGTCCACCGCGTCGATGAAACGGTCAGAGGCAGCGTGCTCCAGAATTTCAGCGTCAGCATGGGCTTCATCCCACTGGTAGCCCAATTTTTCAACCAGCAAGGTTTCCAGCAGACGATGCCGCCGCACCATTCCCAGCGCCACTCGCTCACCCGTTTCGGTCAGCTCAATGGCGGCGTACGGGTCGTGAGAAACCAGGCCGCGTTCGGCCAGGCGCTTGATGGCCTCCGAAGCGGTCGAAGGTGAAACCTCCATCCGGGCGGCCAACACCGACGTGGTGACCGGGTCCTGGTTGGACCATTCGCCCAGCGACCAGATCACCTTCAGGTAATCCTCCGCCGCGGCCGAGGCAAAGCGCTTCATTGCACCCAGCCTAACGGCCAGGTCCAGGCCCTCAGAATGTGAGCAACATCACACCAAGAATCCGGAACCGGGCGGCGACGCGACTCGTTGAACATATAGAGGGTCCTACTACGCGAGCCGCGTGCTCTGGGGCGAAGTCAGTGCGCGGACGCTGGTAGGACCTTCTATTTTTGTCTCCTTTTCGTTGCCTTGGACCATTCGGGGGCCAACTCGCCGCGGCCCGCGCCGCGTGGGGGATTTGGGCCGGCGCGGGCCAAGGCGACGGCTACGGCGTGCGGAGAACTAGGCTGAGTAGGGCAGAGGCTGCTGCAGCAATGGTTGCTGGACGTTGGAAGGAAGCTAAGACATGCATGAACGCGCTGGCCAAAAGGCCAAGCCAGAGGACCTGGTAGATCTCAAAGCCCTGGTAGACGCCTACTACGACATCAAACCAGACCCGTCCAACCCAGCTCAAAGGGTGGTCTTCGGCACATCCGGCCACCGGGGTTCATCGCTGGACGGCGCCTTCAACGAGGATCACATTCTGGCCATCACCCAAGCGATTGTGGAATACCGGCGCGGCCAGGGCACCAACGGGCCGCTGTTCATTGGGCGGGACACTCACGCGCTGTCACTGCCGGCTTGGCGGACCGCAGTTGAGGTGCTGGGCGCGGCCGGAGTGGAGGTGCGGATCGATTCGCGCGATTCATTCACCCCAACGCCGGCGGTTTCGCATGCGATTCTGGTCGCCAACGGCGCCACCAGCCCCGGCGGGGTGCGCACCGAAGGGCCTGGCTTGGCGGACGGCATAGTCATAACCCCTTCGCACAACCCGCCACGTGATGGCGGCTTCAAGTACAACCCGCCCAGTGGCGGTCCGGCGGATACCGACGCCACCACTCAGATCGCCAACCGCGCCAACCAGATTCTGGAACAGGGCCAGGTGGGCTCCATCAAACGGGTCTCAGTTGAACAGGCCCTGGCTTTGGACACCACCAGGGGCTATGAGTTCTTGGCCAAGTATGTCGATGACCTGCACAATGTGGTCAACATGGACGTGATCCGCCAGTCTCAGATTTCGATTGGGGCTGATCCGCTGGGCGGCGCCTCGGTGGACTACTGGGGGGCGATTGGTGAACGCTACGGCCTGAACCTGACAGTGGTGAACCAGGAAGTTGACCCGGCCTGGCGGTTCATGACGCTGGACTGGGATGGCAAGATCCGAATGGACCCGTCCTCCCCCTACGCCATGGCCTCACTGCGGGCCTTGCTGGATCACCCAGGACCGGATGGGCGCCCCGCCTATGACATAGCGGTGGGTAATGACGCTGATGCCGACCGGCATGGCATTGTCACCCCGGATGCCGGTTTGATGAACCCGAACCATTTCCTGGCCGCATCTGTGGCCTATCTGTTCTCCGGTAACCGCGCCGGCTGGCCGGACAGTGCCGCCGTCGGCAAGACTGTGGTGTCCTCATCTCTGATTGATTTGGTGTCCGCCAATGAGGGCCGCGCCTTGATGGAGGTGCCGGTGGGCTTCAAGTGGTTTGTGCCGGGGCTGTTGGATGCCTCGGTGGCGTTCGGTGGCGAGGAATCGGCTGGGGCCTCATTCCTGCGGGGCGATGGCCGGGTCTGGACCACCGACAAAGATGGACTGATCATGGCGTTGTTGGCTTGTGAGAGTCTGGCCGGCACGGGCGAAACCCCTTCTCAGGTCCACAACGAGTTGACCCAGTTGTTTGGCCAGAGTTGGTATGCGCGAATTGACGCGCCGGCCACTCGTGAGCAGAAGGCAGCCTTGGGCGCCCTTGACCCGTCCCAGGTGACGGATACCGAACTGGCTGGCGATCCGATCACTGCCCGCCTGGTCAAGGCGCCAGGCAACGGCGCCCCGATTGGCGGGCTGAAGGTCACCACGGACCGGGCTTGGTTCGCGGCGCGCCCCTCCGGTACGGAGAACGTCTACAAGATCTACGCCGAATCCTTCGTCTCCGCGGACCACTTGGCCCAAGTCCAAGCAGCCGCCAAAGACTTGGTTGACGCCGTCATCCAGTAGCCGCCCCAACCTCGGGTAAAGCCCCGGTAAGCGGCCGATGCCGCGCCCCAAATCCCAGCGCAACGCTGCGGCATCGCCCCTCTACCGCCGTATTGCCGCCTGCCTGGCCACGCTGCCTGACCTGGCCTTTTAGGGCGCACGCGGGCACTCTCAAGCAAGTGTGAGGTAAATCACGCCTAAAGAATACCCCCACCGACTTGGCAAATGTTTGACCTGTGAGTTACGTTTGCAGTGTGAGATGGGACCAAAGGCCCATCCCGTTCGCCAA
>JAIRTF010000085.1 GCA_031255075.1 Bifidobacteriaceae bacterium
ATGACCAAAGCTCAACTCGGCAAACTGCGCGGCGGGCAGATGGGCTATGTGCCGCAAGAGCCAATGACCACCCTGGACCCGGTGTTCACGGTCGGTTCGCAACTCGGTGAGGTGATCCGGCGGCGTGATGGCGGCCCCAGGGCGGCCAGACGGGCCCGCGCCAAAGAACTGCTGGAGTTGGTCCGCATTGGCGATCCAACGGCGGTGCTGCGGCGCTATCCGCATGAACTGTCAGGTGGCATGGCTCAACGGGTTGGGATAGCGCTGGCCCTGGCCGGCCGGCCCCAACTGTTGATCGCTGATGAACCGACCACGGCTCTGGACGTGACGGTCCAACAAGGTGTCCTGGACCTGCTTGAAGATCTCCGCAGTGATCTGGGCATGGCCATTGTGCTGGTGACCCACGATTGGGGGGTGTTGGCGGACTTGGCGGACCGGGCGTTGGTGATGTACGCCGGGCAGATTGTTGAATCAGGGCCGGCCATTGACGTCTACGGCTCACCGGCCCATCCGTACACCCGGGCTCTGATCGCCTCCAACCCGGCCAATGCCTCGCCGGGCGAATTGTTGCCCTTCATCCCTGGGCAGGTGGCGGCGCCGGGGGAGTGGCCCTGCGGCTGCCATATGGCTGAGCGCTGCCCATTGGCCAGCGACGCCTGCCGGGCCGGCCCGGTGGCTCTGCGGCCGGCGGGGCCCGGCCGGGCCAGCCGCTGTCTGCTGACGGAGCGAACGGAGGCACGGGCATGAGCAGCAATACTGCCGCCAACAGCGCTGACCAAAGGGCAAACCAGGATCACACCGACCGGTCGCCAAGCCCAGCCGCGCCGCCCTCCACTGGGGGCGTCAGTCCCTTGGTTGAGGTCAAACGCTTGACCGTTCAATACCCCGGCGGCCGGAGCGGCCCGGTTACCGCCAACAATGACGTGTCGATCGAAATCATGCCTGGTGAAACCCTTGGTTTGGTGGGGGAATCCGGCTCCGGCAAGTCCACTTTGGGGGACGCCATCTTGGGTTTCGCGCCGGTCCGCTCCGGCGAAATCTGGTTCCAGGGCACGGACATCACGCGCCTGGACGGGGCCCGGCGCCGGGCTCTGACCAGGGAAATCCAGCCGATCTTCCAGAACCCGTTCGGCTCGTTGAACCCAGTCAGAACCGTTGGTGCCACTCTGCGGGAGGGCTTGGTGGCTCACCGTTTGGCCACCCCGCGTCAAGCGGATCAAAAGACGGCCGAATGGCTTGAGGTGGTTGGCCTGGGGGCTGATGCGGCCGGCCGCTACCCGGCGGATTTCTCTGGCGGCCAGCGTCAGCGGATCGCCATTGCCCGGGCCTTGATTCTGGAACCCAAACTGGTGATCTGTGATGAAGCGGTCTCCGCTCTGGACCTTTCCATCCAGGCCCAAGTTCTGAACTTGTTGATTGAACTGAAGGACCGCGCCGAACTGTCTTATCTGTTCATTTCCCATGACATGGCCGTAGTGGAGCACATGTCAGACCGGATCGTGGTGATGCGCAACGGGCAAATCGTGGAGCAAGGCCCGGCCGCCCAGGTGGTCAACAGTCCCAAACAGGCCTACACCCGGGCCCTATTGGAAGCAGTGCCCCTGCCAGACCCGGTGCTGCAAAAGGCCAGGCGGGCGGTCCGCCGGGGTGAGGCCCCGGTCAGCACACCGACCGCCGCCCCGGTGGCCGATGCCGCGCCCGAAGCTCCCGCCTCAGATGCAGCTGGTCCGGGCTCAGCTGCCGGAACACCGGGGGCTCCGTCCGGTGCGCGAGGCGCCCAGACGGCCAAGCCGCCGGGCTCGGTTGGTCACGCGGCGGCATCGGCCCCGCAACTGACCAGCGGACCTCTTCCGGACAGCGCCACCGAGGCTGACCCGGCGCGGGCGGAAGATCTGCCGCCGGAAATCAGAGCCTGGTTCCGGCGGATCAAGGGCTGCGACATTGAGACTGTCCGGGTGCCGGCCGGGCCAGGTGACGCGCCGGCTGCCCGCCAAGCCGCTCGCCGGCTGAGCGACTTGATGTTTCGAGAGTTTGGCCGCCCGGCACCGAAGGGCGTTGAGGCGCGGCTTCATTGGGTGCCTTCGTCAGGTGGGGGCGAGCCGGTGCGGGTCCGCGAATACCGGCCTGCCGTTTTCCCACTTGAGGTGGAGGCGGCGGCTGAACCTGCCGTTGTGAGTGGCGCCAGTTCCGCCAACGGGTCCGGGGAGCCGCGTGATCAGCGCTTGGCCGCCTATGTGATGCTTCACGGTGGCGGTTTCTGGTTGGGTTCGATTGATGATCTGTCTGACCTGTCAAATGCGGCCGAGAGGGCCGCTGGAACCGGCGTGGCGGTCTTTGATGTGGACTACCGGTTAGGTCCAGAAGCCTGCTTCCCAGCCGGCCTAGAGGACTGCTACACCGCTCTGAGCTGGGTCTTTGAACAGGCGGACAGCGTAGGGGTTGACTCGAACCGGATCGCTGTGGGTGGTGTCTCCGCCGGGGCTGGTCTGGCTGCGGCGCTCTGCCACTTGGCCCGGCAGCGCGGCGGTCCGCCGATCTGCGGTCAGCTGTTGGAGGTGCCGGCCGTGGACTTGCGTCCCGGCGCTTCCTGGGATGACCGCTACGCCCCAATCAACGGACTGGCAAATGTCGAGGAGATGCTGTCCATCTACCTACCAGCCGGCGCTGACCCGGCCGATCCGTTGGTCTCGCCCTTGGCGGCCGCCGACTTGACCGGCCTGCCACCGGCGCACATCATGACCGCAGAGGTAGACCCACTGCGGCCTGGCGGCGAAGCTTACGCCTTGGCCCTGCGCCGGGCCGGCGTTCCAGTCACTGCCACCCGGCATTTGGGAGCGGTCCACGGATCGAACGGCCTGGCGGGAACCTGGTCTGGGGCGCGGTTGTGGGAAGCTGAAGCCCAAGCCGCCCTCCGCGAGCTGACCAAGCCGCGCTAGGCGGGGCGGTAACCAGGCCGGCCGGCTAGGCGGCGGCGGGCGGCGCGCCGGTTGAGTCGCGAACCGCCAGGTTCAACGGCAGAAGCTCTTCAATCGGTGGCGAATCAGGGTTGGCCATGCGTTCTTGGAGCAGCCGGAAGGCGATGGCGCCGGATTCTTCAAAAGGTTGCCCAACGGTAGTCAAACCCAGTTCACCGGCTACCAGGTCGTCATCGAACCCGGCTACTGATAAGTCGCGGGGAACGGACAGCCCCCGGCGGGTGGCGGCTGCCATGACGGCCACCGCCACCAGATCGCGATGAGCCACCAACGCGGTGGGCGGCCCGGCGGCGGTTTCGTCCAAGGCTTGCCAACCGTCCAAGGCGCGGTCACCTAAGCCCGGTCCACGGTCAATGGTGATCTCATGGACGTTCGCGGCCCCGAACGCCGCCACCAAGCCGTCCTTGCGTTGTTGGGTCGGTGAGGTTGGCAGATGGGACCGTTCGGCCTCTCGCACGAAGGCCACGCGTTGGTGTCCCAGCTTGCGCAAGTATTCGCCAATCATGGCGCCGCCGCGGACATCATCAACATAGACGCTGGTCAGGCCGGCGTGACGCATGTCAACCAGGACCGTCGGTAGGCGCTTCCGGAGCCGTTCAGCGGTGGCTTGATCCAGCGGGATGCCCATTATGACCAGCCCGTCCACATGGCCGCGGACCGGCATGGTGGCCAGCAGCGGCGAGGTTGAGGTGGCGACGTCCTCATGGTCATAGACCAGGATTTGGGTTTGGCCGGCGGCCGCGGCCAACATTCCGTCCAGACGTCGGGAGAAACTCATATAGGAAGTGAAGGGTGCCACCACGGCAATTCTTCCCAGCCCCGCCCGGGCTCTGGTGACGGCCAATTCCTTGGGTGTGAAACCCAGTTCGTCAATCGCTTTCAGAATTCGCCCGCGGGTGGAGTCTTTGACGCGTTCGGGGTGGTTGATCGCCAAAGACACCGTTGAAATGGACACGCCGGCCCGCTCAGAGACTTGGTAGATGGTGGCGGGGCGGGACCTCACCCCTTGATGCTAGCGTGTGTCTCTGGTAATTCACCGAGCCTTGAGATAATCTGGCGCAGACCTGTCCTGCGACCCCAAGGAACGCTGTGCCTTTCACCTCAGCCCAGCTGGCCACACCACACTGCGAAGGACTCTGCCCTGGTGTTGCGTGAATTCGGTGCCAGCTGCGCCGGGTTACGAATGCGCATGGGGGCGGGAACCGAGAGGCGGCCGGCAGGTGGCCCTGAGCCGGGTGCCTCAAGCGGCGGAGGTGGGCTGTGAGCGAGTCTTCAAGCATCCGGGGCGACCGCCTCAGCTTGGGTATTGATGTGGGCTCCACCACCGTCAAAGCAACTCTGCTGGACGGCGGCGAAGTGGTCTTCGCGGACTACCGGCGGCACAACGCGGATGTCCGAATTGAACTGGCCAAGTTGCTCCAAGCGGTGGCCGAGGCCGCTCCTGAGGCCAGCGCCCAAGTGGCGGTCACCGGATCCGGCGGGATGGGCATGGCTGAGGCGTTGGGCGTCCCGTTTGTCCAAGAGGTGATTGCGGAAACGGCCGCCATCCGCCGGCTCCACCCGGACACCGATGTGATCATTGAACTGGGCGGCGAAGACGCCAAGATCACCTACCTAAAACCGGTGGTTGAACAGCGCATGAACGGCACCTGCGCCGGTGGCACGGGCGCGTTCATCGACCAGATGGCCACCTTGTTGGGCGCCGACGCGGCCGGCCTGGACCGCCTGGCCGGCGCCCACACCACGCTCTACCCGATCGCCTCGCGTTGCGGTGTGTTCGCCAAGACCGACCTGCAGCCGTTGATGAACGATGGCGCGCGCCACGAAGACCTGGCGGCTTCCATTTTCCAAGCGGTCGCCACCCAAACCATCGCCGGGCTGGCTTGCGGGCGGCCGGTGCGCGGAAATGTGGCGTTGTTGGGTGGCCCGCTGTACTTTATGCCGGAATTGCGCGAAGCGTTCGGGCGGGCTCTGTCCGGTGGAGGTGCCGAGTTGTTCTGCCCGCCACGGGCTCAACTGCTGGTAGCGATGGGCGCGGCCTATTTGGCGGCAGACTCGCAGCCGGCCCTGCTGACTGACCTGGCCGAGCGGGCGCGAGCCGCCAGAAACCCAGCTCCCGGCCAACACGGACCGCTCCGTCCGCTCTTTGCCGATGCGGCCGAGCGCGCCGCCTTCGAAGCCCGCCACGCCCAAGCCAAGGTTCCGCGTATCCCGATTGACCAGGTCAAAGGCGCCTGCTTCTTGGGCATAGACGCCGGATCAACCACCCTCAAAGCGGTCGCCATTGATGAAGCCGGCCGCATCTGCTTCACCCACTACGCCGCCAACCAAGGGTCAATTGTCAACGCCGCCGCGGACATCGTGGCCCAACTTAGGCGCGAACTGCCGGGGGCAGCAGTCATAGCCAGAGCCTGCGCCACCGGTTACGGCGAAGGCCTGGTCCGGGCGGCTCTCCACGTGGACTACGGCGAAGTTGAGACCATGGCCCACTACCGGGCCGCAGAATTCGTTGATCCGCAGGTCACCGCAGTGATCGATATTGGCGGCCAGGACATGAAGTACCTGCGGGTGGTGGATGGCGCAATTGATGAGATTCGCGTCAACGAGGCCTGTTCTTCAGGTTGCGGCTCCTTCCTGCAAACCTTCGCCCAGACCATGTCTCTGGACGTGGACACCTTCTGCCAGGCGGCGCTGGCTTCCTTCGCGCCGGTTGACCTGGGTTCCCGCTGCACGGTTTTCATGAACTCATCGGTCAAAGCCGCCCAAAAGGACGGCGCATCCGTTGGTGACATCGCCGCCGGTTTGAGCTACTCGGTGATCCGCAACGCCCTCTACAAAGTCATCAAGTTACGTGAACCAGCCCAGATGGGCGGGCACGTAGTGGTCCAGGGTGGCACCTTCTTGTCCGATGCCGTGTTGCGAGCCTTCGAGTTATTGACCGGTTGCGAGGTGACCCGCCCGGACTTGGCCGGGTTGATGGGCGCCTTCGGGGCGGCGCTGATAGCCCGCAGCCGGTTCACACCCGGCAGTCCATCTACTTTGCTGCCGCCGCTGGCTTTGCGGAACCTGACTGTCACATCCCACACCGAGACCTGCAAACTGTGTCAAAACCATTGCAAGTGCACCATCTCCGAATTCCCCGATGGTTCCAAACATGTCTCCGGTAACCGATGCGAACGCGGCGGCGACCGAACCAAAGCCAAATCAAGTTTGCCTAACCTGTTTGACTTCAAATACAAGCGGTTGTTCTCCTACCGGCGGCTCACCGAAGCGGCCGCCCATCGCGGCGATATTGGCATTCCGCGGGTCTTGAACATGTATGAGAACTATCCGCTGTGGTTCACCATTTTGACCAAACTCGGTTTCCGAGTGATGCTGTCCGGCCGGTCCAGCCACGAACTGTTCACCAGCGGCATGGATTCAATCGCCTCAGAGAACATCTGCTACCCAGCCAAACTGGTCCACGGCCACATTGAGCAACTGGTGTCCCGTGGGGTCAAGACCATCTTCTATCCGTCAGTGTCCTTTGAACGGGAGCTGGC
>JAIRTF010000258.1 GCA_031255075.1 Bifidobacteriaceae bacterium
CGTTGGCCGCCGGAGCCTGGGCTTTGGTGTTTGCCCAGCGCAAGGCCTGGGCCATTGGCGCCAGCCTGAAGAACCTGGGCCAATCAGTCAAACCAGCGGCCAAGCCCGCCACCAAGGAAGCCGCTGCCAAGCCGGCAACCGCTACCGCCAAACCGGCTAAGGCTGCCACTCCGGCCAAACCAGCCGCCAAGGCGGCCGCACCAGGCGCCGGCCCGGCCGGTGGCGCCAAGGCACCCACCACCAAGGCGCCGGCCACCAAGCCGACTACCGCTGCCCCAACAGCCAAGCCGGCCGCCACACCTGGCATCAAGCCAGCAGCTACTACGCCTGGCACCAAACCAGCGGCTGCCCGCCCCGCCACGCCTGGCGTGAAGCCGGCAACCGCCGGCCAGCCGGCCGCCGGAGCTGCGCCCGCCAAACCGGCCGCTACCCGCCCAGGTTCTGCGGCTCCAGGCGCCCGGCCTGCCGCAGGCACGCCGGCTGCCACGCCAAGAGCCGCCGGCACCAAGCCGGCCACGCCGGCTACACCGACTGCCAAAGCACCTGGTGCGACTGGTCCAATCGACGCGGCCGCCATGGCAGCCGCCACCCGCAACCGGCCGGCCGTGCCGTTCCAACCGACCTCAACGGCGGCCAAGAGCGAGCCGACCGCCCCGGCCACACCAACCACCAAACCAGGCGAGAAACCTCCCGCAGCTGGTACCCCGGCACCGAAGAAAACACCGAAGGTGCCCTGGCGTACCACCGGCGAGAAGTGACCAGTGCCTTAGCTATCCAAAGAATGTCCTATGGACCACGGCCCTGACCAGCCGCGGCACTGGGGGCTGATGTGGGCCACAGCCGCAGTGCTAGTGATCGCTTTGGCGACCTGTGTCTACTGGCTGGTGGCTGGCAGCGCCGCGGTCCGGGAGGCCGGCGCTGATCACGATGCGACCGAGCTGATGGCGGCCACCGCCTCGGCTCGGGCAGCGGTTATGCAGCGCAGCGAATCCACCCCACCGCCGACGGTTGAATCTGCCTTCGCCGAGTTGGGTGAAGTGGCCAAACGGTTCAACTCCAGCCATGAGGCTCCATCGATTGGCCAGGACACTGAACGGTTGAGGGCCTTCCTGGCTGATCCGCCCGCCGCCCTTGACACTTGGCGGACCCAAGGCAGCTTCGGCACACTGACATTCGACCTGACACTGACCTTCAATGCGGCCGCCCAGAGTATTGTCACCCAACCGTTGGCCAGCCGGGCCCGCACCTATGCCGACGCCGGCAACTGGAGCGAAACGTCCCTGAACGAGTTGACCCAAGGCTCGGAATCGTTGCTGTCTTCGGCCCGGGCCAGGCTGATCATGGGGATTGTTGGCACCGTCCTGACTCTGGCCGGTCTGGGTGTGCTGTTTTGGCGGGGACTCCGCCACCACCATTGGTTCGAATCCTTGGCCGCCCGCATTCCGTTGGCCGGCCGGCTTTCGCCGGCTGGACGCCACGGCCGGCATGGTTCACCACCCGCCAGCCGTTCGGAGCCCGCCGCTATGGCTGGTCCGGTCGCAGCTGTCCCGAGCGGACCGTTCCCAGCCATGTACGCCTTCTCCGGTGCCGCGGCCCCGGCGGCGCAGGACGCGGCGGCCGAAGAGCCTGCGGCACAAGCGGACCAAGCCGTGGCGCCAATGCGACGTTCAGCCATGCTCGGCCCCTACATGGCAGCGGCGCCGGCCCCCATTCCCGCCGAATCGGCGCCGGTTCAGGCAGCCGCGCCGGCAGTCGCCTCCGGACAGCCAGCCGCTCCCACGGCGCCGGGTCCCGTCCCGATCCAGCCCACCACCGCCAGGCCCAGCCAGGCCGCAGCCGGACAGCCGGTGGCAGCCTCACCGGCGGCCATGGCGCCACCGATGGCCTCGCAGCCGATGCCCCAAGCGCCGGCCGCCCAACACCCATGGGCACCCCCACCCGGCCACCCTGATCCGCTCTCTGGCGATCCCTTAGTCAGGCCGATGGCACGGCCCGCGCCGCTGGCGCCCCTGGCATTCCCTGAGCAACCAGAGGCTATGGCCGGTGCCCCGGTTGTTCCCACGCCGGTCCCCGCCCCATCTCAAAGCTACGACCTGACCGGCGGCTTCCCCGGGGACGGGCAGCCGGCTGACAGCTATCCGGTTCCTTCCGAAACGACCCTCCCGCCAATGGATGTCTCCCCTGGCGCGGTACCGATTCAAGGCTCCCAACCGGCCGTTGGATACTCGGCGGACGCCCAACCAGTGGCCGGCTATCCGGTGCCGTCCCAACCGGAGCAGCCACCAATGACTGCTTCCACCGCCTCGGAGCCTTCCCAAACCCTTGAACCGACCGGTGACTACCTGGCGCCTTCCCAACCAGTACAGCCGCCAATAGCCGCACCGGCCACAGCCGGGCCGGTGATCGCCACTGCGGAACCCAGCCCCGAACCAACGGTGGTGCCGCCGGCCGGCAACGCTGCGGCATCGGCCGCCCGGGTCGTTTCTGTGGCTCCGCCGGCGTTGGGAGCCGCGCCCAGTCCGGCCGCGGGCATAGTGGGACGGCCTAAATCGGTGGCCGTAGCAGACGTAATCCAGCGGGCTTTGAGCAGCCTTCAAACCGCTCACCGGGCCCGGGCTATGGTGCCAACCGGCCCGCGAATTCCGGTGGTAATGGCGGCGCCCCTGGGTCAACTGATGGCTCAGCTGTTGGCCGCCGCCACCGACAAGCCGGTGGTATTGCCGGTGTTAGTCACCATGCGCACCGAACCAAATCAACTGGTAATCACCGTGGCTGACCGGGCCAGCAGTTCAAACGGCGGAGCGCTGTCCCTTGGCGCCCAACCTGACACCGCCCTGGCGCTGGTCAGAGGCCTTGGTGC
>JAIRTF010000260.1 GCA_031255075.1 Bifidobacteriaceae bacterium
TTGGCCTGGGGGAACGCGCGTTGGGTCTAGGATGGCGGGCTCGTCATGGTCGGAGCACTGGCGGCCCAAAGGTAGACTGTTTGTTGTCAATGTAAAGCTACGCCGCACAGTTGGGGCGCAGCCACCGAGCGATCACGCACTTTGGGGGAGCGATGATGCTGGCAGGACGTTTGAGGAAGACCACTGAGGTGGCGCCGGCCGAAGGCTGGACACAATGACCACCCCAGAGTTGTGGTCACTGGTTGTGCCGGAGCCTGGCTCGGGGCCAGAGCGGCTAACAGCTGAACTGACGGTTCACAACGGCCAGGTCAGCCTGGCGGTACGGCGCGGCGAGCGGACGGTTATGGAAGGAACCGTGCTGGGCGTCACCATTGATGGAAACGCCCTAGCGGCCGGCCACCCCAGGTCAACCCCGCCACACCAAGTGGACCAGACGTACACCATGTTCACCGGCAAGGCCACAGGCCGGCGCACCTGCACTCACACCGAAGCCGAAGCCCACTTCCGGGACCCGGCCAGCGGCACCGAATGGGGCGTGGTTCTGCGAGTCGCACCGGATGGTGTGGCCTGGCGCTACCGAATAGGCCCAGCCGAAGCC
The DNA here is from genome assembly GCA_031255075.1 of Bifidobacteriaceae bacterium. Lineage (GTDB taxonomy): Bacteria > Actinomycetota > Actinomycetes > Actinomycetales > WQXJ01 > JAIRTF01. Next base: position 599 of record JAIRTF010000260.1, read on the forward strand.
GATCCGATGAAGCCACCCCACACCCATGTGATGGGCACAGAACTGACCGAGTTGACCTTCCCCGAAGCCTCACGGGCCTGGCTGCTTGAATACAAGACCTGGTATGAGACTCCGCGCTTCGGCGCCGACCTGGAAACGGCAGAAGAAGGCGACTATGGCTTCCCGGTGTTGGTGAACGCGGGTGGAGACGAATACGCATTGTTCAGCGAAGCTGCCATCGATGGAACCAGCTCCGGCGCCCACGCCTATCTGGCCAGAAATGATGGCCGTGTCACCTGGAAGGTAATAGCCGCAGACCCCGCGACTGAGGTGGCGACCGGCCACCTGACCCCGTGGCGGGTCGTGATCACGGGGCCACTGGGCAGCGTGGTTGAATCCGAACTGGTTGACCAGTTGGCACCACCGGCCAGCGCAGAAGATCCAGCACCCGAATCGTTTGTTCGGCCAGGGCGGGCGGCCTGGTCGTGGTGGTCCAGCCAGTATTCGGGTGCCTACCTGGACGCCCAGTTGCGATTTGTGGACTTCGCGCACCGGCAGGGTTGGGAACACCTGCTGGTGGACTGCGGCTGGGACGAAACCTGGGTGCCAGAGCTGGTGGCCTACGCCTCCCTAAGAGGCGTCCAAGTGCACCTGTGGAGCGCCTGGACCGACCTGGCCACACCCGAAGATCTGCGGAAACTGGAGCTGTGGAAATCGTGGGGTGTGGCCGGCATCAAGGTCGATTTCATGGAATCCGAATCGCAAGAACGCTACGCCTGGTACAGCCAGATCATCGCCAAGACGGCCGCCCTGGGCCTGATGATCAACTTCCACGGCTCGGTCATACCGCGCGGCTGGGCCCGCACGTATCCGCATGTCATGACATATGAAGCCATCCGCGGCGCGGAATACTACGCCTTCTACGGCGACCCGTTGACGGCATCGCACAACGTGATTCAACCGTTCACGCGGAACGTGATTGGGTCCATGGATTACACGCCCGTAGCCTTCAGCGCCAAGGGCCGCGAAACCACTGACGCCCACGAACTGGCCTTGAGCGTGGTGTTCGAATCCGGCATCACCCACTTCGCAGATGATCCGGCGGCCTACCAAGCCCGGCCGTTGGCGGCGCGGTTCCTATCCGAGTTGCCGCCCGTCTGGGATGAAACGCGGTTCATCGCCGGGCAGCCGGACCGGGAAGCAGCCATTGCCCGCCGCTCCGGCGACCGTTGGTTTGTCGGCTGTATTGCCACCGGTGAGCCCCGCACGGTCCGCCTCGACCTGACGGGTCTCCCGCCGGCCGCCTGGGTGGTGGCCGATGCCGCGCGCGGACTGACCGCCTCCCAGACAGACCTCGGACCGGACCGGGTACTAGAGCTACCGCTGGCCGCCAACGGCGGATTTGTGGCGATCTTGGCAGAGGATTCGGCTGGTCTATGCCGGTTTGAACAACCAAAGGTGTTCCCGGCAGTGCCGTTGGAACCGCAAGTCGCAGGCCTGGACGCGACCGGTGCAGCCCAGATTCACACCTTGGCCGAAGCTCAGGTGACGGTCCCACCGGGGTGGACGGCCCGTCCCGAAGGCGACGGTTTCTGGGCCATCCAAGCACCCGGCGGGCTGCCACCAGGCAGCCTTGGGGTGGTGTCAGCCGGCCAACCGGCAGCCAATGGCGTAACCCGCCTGTCCCATTGCCGGCTGGTCGCACCATATGCGGCCGGTTCTTACAACCTGTCCGCGTTGCCGTTCCTGGCCTGTTCCAACGGCTTCGGACCAATCGAACGTGACCAATCAAACGGCGGCGGCGACCCGCGCGACGGAGGCCCACTGTCTGTGGCGGGACAGCACTATGAGCTGGGACTGGGCACGGCGGCATCGTCCGCTGTCGAAGTACACCTGGACGCGGCGGTCGAATCGATCTGCGGCCTGGTGGGGGTTGACGATGAAACCCCCGAAGGGACAGCCATGGTGGAGGTGCGGGTAGACGGGCGGACCGTTTTCTCCGCCGAGGTGACCGGCGGCCAACCGCCGGTCGCATTCGAAATCAAGACCCGGGGGGCGTCGCGAGCCAAGTTCGTGGCCAGTAGTCAGACGTCCCAAGCGCATGTCGATTGGCTTGACGTGCGCCTCGAAGCGCGCTCAATGACGGACACCGGGGGCGAGCGCGTCCAACCAACCAAAGGAAGGTAAATCCATGAGGAAACCAATGATCGCCGTCGCCCTCGCAGCGGCGCTCGGCCTCTCGCTGGCGGCGTGCGGCACCAACGACAATGACGCGTCTGGTGGTGGTGACGTCACTTTGACCTACGGCGTGTGGGCTCAAGACGAGACAATGCAGCAACTGATCGACGCGTTCGAAGCCAAGAACCCGGGGATCAAAGTTGAACTGACCGTTGACCCGTGGACGGAATACTGGACCAAGCTTCAGGTCGGCGCCGAAGGTGGCACCGCCCCGGATGCTTTCTGGATGCTGGCAGACCGGTTCCAGGTTTATGCCGACGGCGGCCAGCTGCTGCCCTTGGATGAGGCCATCGCCGAAGCGGGCATCGACATGAGCGTCTACCCCCAGGCCCTGGTTGACCTGTTCAACTACGACGGCAAACAGTTCGGGCTGCCCAAAGACTTCGACACCATTGGCCTTTGGTACAACAAGGCGATGTTTGACGCGGCCGGTCTGGAATACCCCGACGAAACGTGGACCTGGAAAGACGTGCAAGAAGCCGCACCCAAGCTGACGGACCAAGCCAACGGCGTCTACGGCATTGCCGCGCCACTGAACCGGCAGGAAGGTTTCTACAACACCATCCCGCAGGCCGGTGGCTACGTGATCTCTGAAGACGGCAAGAAGTCAGGCTTTGACGACCCGAAGACGCAGGCCGGGCTGCAGTACTGGATCGACTTCATTGAGCAGGGCTCCTCGCCAACCCTCCAGCAGATGGCAGACACCGAAGCGGTGGCCATGTTTGAAAACGAGATGGTAGCCATGTACTACGGCGGATCGTTCTACGCGGCGCGGTTCTATGAGAACGCCGCTCTCCGGGCCAAAGTTGACGTCACAGTACTGCCCCAAGGCGAGCAGCGCGCCACCGTCATCAACGGCATCCAAAACGTGGGCTACGCCAACACCAAACACCCGGAAGAACTGAAGAAGTTCCTGCTGTTCTTGGGTTCGGAAGAAGCCGCCAGGATCCAAGCCGAATCCGGCGCGGTTATCCCGGCGTACAACAACACCCAGACCGCCTGGGTCGAATCGATGCCGGAATTCAACCTGCAGGCCTTCCTCGATGAGACCGCCTACGCGGTGCCGTACCCGGTATCCGCCAACACACCCGTCTGGAACGAGTTCGAGATGACCGA
>JAIRTF010000270.1 GCA_031255075.1 Bifidobacteriaceae bacterium
AGGGTGTCTGCCTCTAGGTCTGCCTTCATCTGGTGCGGCGGACAGCACAGGGCGATCCGCCCGGGGTTGATCAGGCAAACGGTGTCCGCGGATTCTGCCTCATCGATGTAGTGGGTGGTCAGGAAGATGGTGGTGCCCCATTCGTGCCGGACACGGTTCAGGTACTCCCACAGGTCGTGGCGGGCAACCGCATCAAGCCCCTGAGTCGGTTCATCGAGGAACAACACATGCGGCGTGTGAATCAGCGACCGGACCACTTCAAACTTGCGGGCCATGCCGCCGGACAGTTTGCCGACGCGTTTGAACAGGGAATCCGAGACGCCCACAATCTGGGCCAACTCCTCCACGCGTTGGCGGTAGAAAGAGGGCATCATCCGGTAGGTGGGCCGGTAGCCGCAAATCCCGTAGAGGCAGGCGTGGACGCGGATGTTCTCTTCCGCGGTGAGGGTCTTGTCAAGGGACAGTTGTTGCCCGATGACGCCGATGTGCTCCCGTACACGACGGTCCTGTTTGTCTATGTCGAAACCGGCCACCCGCACGGTTCCGGAGGTCTTGGCCAGCACCGTGGTGAGGATCTTGATGGTGGTGGTCTTGCCGGCGCCGTTGGGGCCGAGGAAGGCGAAGAACTCGCCTTCGCGGACGTTGAACGTGACGCCGTCCACGGCTGGTCTGGTGGTCCGCTTGTAGTGCTTGACCAAGTTGTCTACTTCAATGACGGATGCCATATGGGGTTCCTTTGCTATCTGCTAGGCGGTTTGGGATCCGCCCGGGGAGGCTAGGCGCCGCGGGTGGACAGCATCAATCGTCAAGCCGCGAACTCAACGGCAGTTCAATCAGATGTCAACGGGATATCAACGGTGAAGATGGTGACGGGCTTGTCGGGTGCGCCGGGCTGAGCTTCGGCCCGTATCTCCGCGGGCTGGCTGTCGACTTGGATGGTGCCGTGGTGCAGGTCAACGATCCGCTTGGCCAAGGCCAGGCCAAGGCCGTTGCCGCCGGTGGAGCGGGCTTTGTCCGCCCTGAAGAACCGTTCGAACAATCGCGGCACATCAGCTGGTTGGATGCCTACGCCGGTGTCCGCCACCTGGCAGCGGCACATGTCCCCTTCGCGGGCTACGCGAACCCAGATGTGGCCGCCGACGGGCGTGAACTTGATGGCGTTCTGCAGCAGGTTCAGCCACACCTGGCGCAACAACTCTGCATCTGCTTGGACGGTGACTGGGGCTGCTTCCAGCACCACGTCAAGGGTCTTGGCAGCCCATTGCGGCTCAAGGAACAGCAGCACGCTGCGCCACTGTTGGTCTACCCGAACGGAACTGACATCAAGGGAGGTGTCGTCAAGGGTGGTCAGCCGGAGCAAGTTGTCGCCAAGTTTGGACAGGCGGGTGCTCTCCGCCTGGATCACGTCCAGGTAGTGGCGGCGGGTGGCTTCATCCAAGTCCGGATCACGCAACAGCGCGGCAAACCCGCCGATGGATGTCACCGGTGACTGGATTTCGTGGGAGACCGCTTCGATGAAGTCCTGGCGCTGCTGTTCCACTGTGCCCAGTTCAGCCGCCATCTGATTGACGGAAGCAACCACCTCCCCCAAGGGGTGGCGCCCGTGAGGTTCAATCCGCACTGAAAAGTCGCCCTGGGCGATGCGCTCTAGTGCTTCGCGGATGTTGATGCCCAAATCTCGGCGCGTCTCATCAAAGACAAAGTGGGCCAGCAGGGCTGAAGTGCAGGCGAACAACGCCAGGCCCAGAATCGCGGCGATCAGATAGACAAACGGCTCAGCCGGCCGCCCAGTCAAGGAGAACAGTCCTTGAGAGATCACCCAGCCGGCCAATAGCGCCAAGGAGAACATGACCAAGCCCATCAGCAGCTTGGCCACTCCGATCAACACCCGTCGGATCCGCCCCGGAGGTTCAGCGGGAGCAGCTGGCATGTTCACACGTCCTGCAATCGATAGCCCAAGCCGCGGACCGTCACAATCCGGAAGCCTGAATCCTCACCGAAGCGTTCCCGCAAGCGGTTGATGTGAACATCCAAGGTGCGTTCGGTGCCATCAAACCCGTAGCCCCAGACCTCATCCATGATTTGGCCGCGGGTCAGCGTTCGCCCTTTGTGGCTGGCCAGGTAGAACAGCAGGTCAAACTCTTTCAGTGGCAGGTCGCGGGGTTCGCCTCCGACAGTCACGATGCGGGATTCGGTGTCCAAGGTGACTTGGCCGGCGTGGGCCGTCTGGTCAACCACTTTGCGGTAGCGGCGCAGCAACGCCCGCACCCGCATCAACAGTTCGGCGCCCTCGAATGGTTTGACCAGGTAGTCATCGGCTCCGGCCGCGAAGCCCCGGGCCTTGTCACGGAGCTGTCCCTTGGCGGTCAACATCAGCAACGGCAGGTCGGGGTGGTAGCGCCTGGCCGCCACGCAGAATTCGATGCCGTTCATCAGCGGCATCATGGCGTCAACCACGCACAAGTCGATCTGCTGTTCACCAAGTGCCCGCAGGGCGGCGCGGCCATCGCCGGCGGCTACCGTCTGGAATCCGGCACCGGACAGCAGAACTTCGACAAGTTCACGGATATGCGGGTCGTCGTCAACAACCAGGATTGCTCCCACCTGGCCATTGTGGCAGCCCAACATCAACGCTCCGTAAACACCGGCCCCGGCGGAAGGTGCGGCATACTGGGCCGGTGTTGATTGAGCTTGTGGCAGGGGATTGGGGCAACGGGGGGATTTGTGCCACCCGGCAGACTGATGGGCCGGTGGTGTTGGTCAGCGGAGCCATTCC
>JAIRTF010000311.1 GCA_031255075.1 Bifidobacteriaceae bacterium
GCCGGGTCGACACAGAAATAGTCCGGTTCAATGTCCACAAACACCGGTGTGGCGCCGGCCAGGGCCACCGAGTTGGCGGTGGCCGCAAAGGTGAAGGACGGCACTATGACTTCATCGCCTGGGCCCACGCCCGCTGCCAGCAGACCCAGCAGCTGACCGGAGGTACCAGATGAAACGGCCACACATTCGCGGCCGCCGGCCAGGGCCTGGGCAAACTCCTCTTCAAAGGCCGCCACCTCCGGCCCCTGGGCAATCATGCCGCTGCGCAACACGCGGTCAACGGCGGCCCGTTCTTCTTCGCCAATCAGCGGCTTGGCCGCCGGTATGAAGCTTTCAGTCATGGGGTTTAAGCCTCCTCTAGTGTTTCGCCCACTTGCTTGTAGCGCGCGCCGGTGGCCGGGCAGACCCAGAACGGCGCCGTATCCGGCTTCAACGGATGGCCGGCTTTGCCTACCCAGCCAACCCGCCGGGCGGGCACACCCACCATCAGCGCGTAGGCCGGAACATCTTTGACCACCACGGCTCCAGCCGCCACAGTGGCCCATTCGCCAATCGTGACCGGGGCCACGCAAACCGCCCGGGCGCCGATGGCCGCCCCGCGGCCGATGTCCACACCGACCAGGTCCCAGTCTTCGCCGCTCTTGAGCGACCCGTCCGGGTTGATGGCGCGCGGATAGGTGTCATTCGTCAACACCACCGCCGGCCCAATGAACACGCCATCTGCCAGGTTGGCCGGCTCATAGACCAGCGCGTAGTTCTGAACCTTGCAGTTGTTGCCCAGGCTGACGCCCGTGCCGATGTAGGCTCCGCGTCCCACCACACAGTCGGTGCCGAGCTGTGCTTCCTCCCGCACCTGAGCCAAATGCCAAATCTTGGTGCCGTCGCCAATGGACGCGCGGCTATCTACGTCCGCGCTGGGCGCGGCGAAAAATCCCACTTGTCTGAGTCTCCTCAATTGTTGTTGGCCCGCTGCGTCCCACCTTATCCCAGCCGACCTTCGGCCTGCTTGAAGCTGGGCGCGCGTCGGTCTGACCGGCCCGTCAGCTTTTCAGAGCCAGCGTCCGGGCCAGTATTCGGGCGGACAGGGTGCCATCATGCACGCTCTTGGCAAAGGCTGGGCCGCGGGCGGCCAGTTCGCGGTACGCCTCGCGTTCCGCCAAGATCTTCTCTATCCCCTGGCCGATGCCGCCGCCCGCCACCTCATCAATCGGCAGTTCCAGCCCGGTGGTCTCCGCCACGACAGCCCGTGCCGCCGCGCCCACTTGGCTGACCACCAGCCGGCCCATGGCCATGGCTTCGACGGCGGCCACGCCGTACAGACCGAGCCGGAATTGATCCACCACCACATCAGCGGAGGCGTACAGCTCCAACACCTCTGCGTGGGTCAGGTTTTCCGCCATGACCAGTTCAATCCGGCCGCCTTCCGCCAGTTCCCTGAGCTGGCCGGCAATCAGGTCGGTGCCCTTGAGTAGGGGGTTGGAGGGGATGTGGACCACTCGTGGCACTTCGCGTTGTAGGACCGGCCCGGCTGGCGGGAGCCCGTTGGTTTGAACCACCACCGGGCACCAGGTCGCGTCCTTGACCTGGGCAACCAGGTCTGGTGTGGACACCAACTGCGGCAAGCCCAGGTTCGGAACCGCCCGGCGGCGGCGCTTGGCTGTTGCCTCCTGGGCGGCGGTTTGGTCCTTCAAAGCTTTCCGAGCGTTTGCGTCCCGCGGTTCCGAACCTGGGAGCCGGCCGCCTAGACGGACATCTGAACCGTGCCAGATGAAGGCTACGTTCAGGCCCACGGTTTGCAGAGCCAGGGCTTCTTTGGCGACCGAATAGCCGAACAGCCGGCCGAACAGCGGTCGGCCTGATTCGATCAGCACCGCGTCAAACGAGTCAGCCACCCGTTGGAACTGTTCCGATTGGAAAGCCGCCGGGGCGGCGTTGATCGAAACTGGCTGGAGGTAGGTGGCGGCGAAACCGGCTTCCAATCCGGCCGCGAAGCACCAATTGGCGGTCCTGGCCAGCCCTTCTTGTTCCAGGGCTCCAGCCCAAGCCGCGCCTTGACCAGCGAAGTTGGATGGGGCTATCAGCACCCGTGGGCGGGCGCCGGCGCCAGGTGGGGCCAGCGCCAGGCTGGGCGGCGGCCCCAGGCGGCTCCACTTGGCGCGCTCCAACAACCGGTCCAGCGGTGCCGGCAGGTACTGCCGGCCGCGCGTCACGCACTGGCGCGAACCGCTTGCTGACACCATCCCGGCGCCCTCCTCCCGTGTTAGGATCAAGCCGTTTACCAGCGTAAAGGATAGGTCTTGCCACACGTCGCATACATCGCCTGGGGTTTTCCGCCATCGCGATCCGGCGGCACCTACCGGCAGTTGGCCACCGCCAACGCTTTGGCCGCGGCCGGCCTGGACACCACCGTCATCACCGTTGAGCGGCGCGTCTTCACCGACATCACCGGCGCCGATGAATCATTGGAAGCCCTGGTGGACCCGCGGATCAAAGTGATCCGTACCAAGTTTGCCTGGCCGCTGCGGGAAACCGACCAGGCCCGCTGGTCTCCCCTCAGACGACTGGCGCCAGGGCCCTGGCGCAAAGCCCGGGTGCTGTTTGAGAGCGCCGTTTTCCCCGAAGTTGGCTACGCCGAATGGCGCCGCGCCCTGCGGGCCGCTTTGCGAGAGCTCCACCGCGAACACCCCATAGACCTGGTGTTGGCCACCGCCAACCCGCATGTGGCGTTCGCTGCCGCCCACAACTTCCACCAGGCCACCGGCGTGCCGTTCATCATGGACTACCGCGACGGCTGGTCGCTGGATGTGTTCTCCGGTGAAGACCAATTCTCCGCCCGGGACCGGCGCAGCTCCTTGGAGCAGCGCTACTTGAAAGACGCCACCCAAGCCTGGTTCGTCAACAGCCCAATTCGCGATTGGTACGCCCGGCGCTACCCGGAGGCCGCTGGCCGCTTCCGCAAAGTCTCCAACGGCTGGGATCCCGATCTGCTCCGGTTGTCCGCCGCCCCCAGGCCTCCTGAGAAGCGGCCGCTCACCTTTGGGTATCTGGGCACTGTGTCTGGGAAGGTGCCGATTGCCGAATTGCTCGAAGGGTGGCGCTTGGCCCGGGCGGATGGTCTGGTGCCCGCGGATGCGGTCCTCAAAGTGGGCGGCTACATCGGATTCTTCAACGCCGTTGCCGACCTGACCAGAGACGCCGCTGGGCGGCAGCTGTTGTCCGCCGCCGATGACGCCGTGGAGTTCACCGGAGCGGTGCCGAAAACTGAGGTCGGAGCTTTCTACGAGTCACTCGATGTGCTGGTGTTGGCGCTCGGTGCGGGGCGCTATGTGACCTCTGGAAAGGTCTTCGAATACATGGCCACCGGCAAACCGATTGTCTCTGTCCACCCGCCCGATTCGGCGGCCAGTGAAGTCCTGGACGGCTACCCGCTGTGGGCCCGGGTCTCAGCCGTTGAACCGGCTGATGTGGCGCAGGCTCTGGGCGAAGGCGCCCAAATGGCCGCTCGATTGACACCAGAGTTGCGGGATGCGGCCCTGGCTCATGGCGCTGAATACACTCGGTCCCGCCAACTGGGACCGGCCATCGCTGAACTCAAAGCGTTGCTGGACCAGTGACCCTCCTTCACTGAGTGAAGGAACGCCAACAGGCCAAATGCCAATGGCGTCGCATTTCAACTGCGGCCGTCGCGCCCAGCAGCGAATCTGCCTCCCACACTGCCACCTGCGTTTGCCCAACAGTGATGTTCCGGCCACAACCAGGGCAAATCATCACCTTGGTGGCGGCCTTCGGTGGGGCTTGGAAATAGTCCAGACCGTCGTTGCCCTGAACGCGTCTGGGCGCTCCGCCGCGAGCGCGGGTCAGATCCAATGGCCGGCCCTGCGCCGGCTTCGGTCTACGCGCACGCCTTGGCATCCGGTCATGTTACCTGGCCGGGTTGTGCGGAGGCTGTCAGGCGGTGGCTGGGGCCGGCGCGGCATCGGCGAAAAAGCGACTGGTCACCGGGTGCGCCAACAACGCGCCGACCGCCAACCAAGCCGTGAACACCAGGACCGTCAATACTCCGGGCGACCAAGGCGCCATTGTCAACCACAGCAGGACCAACGCACCCAAGCCGGCTGCCACAATTCGCGCCCAAGCCTTACCGCGAGTCACCTGGATGGCGCAAACGGTTTCCGCCACTCCCACCAACAGGGCAATCAGCCCAGCCAAAAGAGCCGGTCCGGCCCCATTGCGGGCCATCCCGGCGGACACCGAACCGACCGCGCCAACTGCGTGAATCATGGACATGATCAGCAACAACGCCGCCACCACCGAAACTGTAGCCGGGCGGGTAGCGCCAGATTGGGTCCTGGACCCTTCCTTGGCTTCAACCCAAGACGGGCTGCCATCCAAAGCTGCGGCGCCCATCTCCAAATCCTCAACAGCCTGCCAGGCATCCACCTCTTGAATCGGTGGTAAATCCATGTCATCAACCACCGGCACCGGCCGCAGCGGCGGGCGGCCAAGATGGGCGGACTGTCCACCCCAAATCTCGATTGCACAAGGTGCTGCGGGCTCGGCAAAACCGCGCTGCAAGACACCTGCTGACACTGGGGCTCCTCATACAAACTTGGGGGACTTTCGACCTCCAAGGTAGCGGTCTGGGCAGCGTCAAGTCCAGGCCGGTTCACCGCCAACTAAAACAGTCTGGCCGTCGGGTCTTCCATGCCACGCATTGAGTCGTAATCCAACACGACGCAGTCAAGCCCTCTATCCTCTGCCAACACACGGGCTTGCGGTCGAATGGCTTGGGCTGCCAGGACTCCCCTAACCGGTGACAGCAAAGGATCTCGGTTCAGTAATTCCACGTATCTGGTCAGCTGCTCCACACCGTCAATCTCAGCCCGGCGCTTGACCTCCACAGCCACGGTGCCGCCATCTGCCGCCCGAAGCAGTAGGTCAACCGGGCCAATGGCGGTGGCATACTCCCGTCTGATGAGCCGCAAGTCCGGGCCGATCAGTTCCACCTGCTGGGCCAACAACTCCTGCAGATGGGCCTCCACGCCGTCCTTGACCAGGCCGGGCTCCTGGCCCAGCTCTTCGTTCCAGTCATGCACAATGCGGTGGATTTCGATCCGCAGCCGATCTGCCGTCTTGGCCTGGGTGACCTGCCAAACCTCTTGAACTCCGCGGGCTGCGTCCTCTTCGCCCGGCTGCGACACCTGCACCTTGCAGGGCGGGTTCATCCAGTTCAGCGGCTTGTAGGAGCCGCCGTCGGAATGGATCAACACCGATCCGTCCGCATTGAGCACCAGCAACCGCTTAGCCAGATCAAGATGGGCTGACAGCCTTCCCGAATAGTCCACGGCGCATTCCGCCACCACCAATCTCATCAGGCCAACCCCGCTTCAATCTTGGCGGCCAGGACCCGGACGGCCGCTTCATCGACCAACTTGGCTAGGTCTGGCGAATCCTTGGCGGCCGCCACCAGGCCGTCCAGCGCGGCCAAGCCAGTGGTCAGGTCCCCCATCACCGCCAGGTCGCCGCCGGCCGTGACAAAGCGCGTGATTCGTTCAGTCACCGGCACCTGGGCCACTGCTGTGGCCGTCAGTGAATCCGAAGTCACCACGCCGGTCCAGCCAAGTTGATTCCGGAGGAGATCAGTGACCACCTTTGGGGAATAAGCGGCGGGTGCGTCTGGGTCGATCTGCGTGTAGGTGGCCAATGACATCAACACCATGGTTGGCTGGGCTGCCAACGCCAGCCGGAAGGCTTCCAGCGAATCGCTCTGCGGGCTGGTCACCGAATCGCGGATGCCTTCGGCTGTGAAATCGGTATTGCCGGTGACAAATCCCAGACCTGGGAAATGCTTGACTGCTGATCCCACTCCGGCTTCATTCAGTCCCGTCACCACTGCCGCCGCGTGGGCGCCATTTCCGGCCGGGTCCAGCCCGAAGTCTCTGTCCAAGGCGCCAATCGGGGCGTTCGCTCCGCGATTGGCCAGGTCAACGCTGTCCGCCACCGGGGCGAAATCCAAGTTGATGCCATTGGTCCTGAGCTGGCCGCCCCAGACGGCTGCTTGGCTGGTCAACGCATCGGCTGTCATGGCGCCCTGCTCCACCGCCGGTGGAATAGTGGCGAATCCCTCCCCCTTCAGCCGCTGCACCCGACCGCCTTCCTGGTCTGCGGCCAGCCAAGGCTTGATTTCCTGCGCTGCCGCAGCCGCGGTCAGTTCGGTGGTGACAGCGGCCACTTGGCTGGCGGAGGTCCAACCGGTTCCGAGTAGCAGCACGCCGCCCACTCCCCTGTCCCTGACCGCAGCGACCGCATCCGTTGTTGGTGTTCCGGACAGCAGCGGCACCATCACCAACTGGGCCGCTTTCTGCTCCAGGCTCATGTTCTTGACCCGATCGCGGGCCAGGTCCTGGCTGCTGGGCGCTGTTGGGCTGGGCGGCGCCGGCGGCGGCGATTTGGCTGCTGTCGGCTCCGGTGATCCAGCCGAAGGTTCCGGCCCTGCCGCTGGAGCCGCACAACTGGCGACCAAAGCAGCCACACACCCCACCACCCACAACCGAGAGATTCGTCTCACCGTCCAATTCTGGCGCACCCCGCAGCCGCACCCGACCACCGCCCAGGCGTGGCCGTAAGGGCCAGCGCCTCGGCGGCTCAGTCGCCATCAGGGCTTTGAACAGACCCCGGGCGGGTCCGTAGGGGCCAGATCCTCGCCTCTCCAATCCCGCGGCCTTCGCAGCGGCCAGCATCTCCTCCAGTTTGCTCACCCACGCCGCTCTAGCAACGCCTCTTCAATGGCGGTGCGCCGAGTGCGTCATTTTGTACCCCGAAAGGCGGTGAGACTGTCATTCTGTGCCTTCAGCCAGCCAAACCTCCTGGTCGAGGCAGGCATCCCAGCCGCGAACCGACCCAAAACGGCAGTCTCAGCGCCGCCCAAGACACAAAATGGCAGTCTCAACACCCGCGCGCCCCAGGGTGGAAGGGAAGACGGGTCGATGATTGGGCTGAACTCTGCTGGCCTTGGCCCTGCCGACGGAATTGCCTGGGCGCCACGGTTTAGGGTTGCGGCATGGTTGTTTTGTCGAGGATCACCACTCAGGGCGGCGATGAGGGCATGACTCACTTGGGCGACATGACGCGTGTGCCGAAGGCGGACCCTTTGATTGAGGCCATCGGCGCTGTGGCCGAAGCCAACGCCGCGATTGGCCTGGCCCGCGCGCATGACCTTGGCGAACGTGTTGACGGGTGGGCGCAGACGCTTCAGCAGCAGCTGTTTGACTTGGGTGCGGACTTGGCCACCCCCCTGCCCTCGCCGGAGACTGAGGGCCGCCCAGTCCCGCGCATTTCTTCCAGCACGGTGGCCGAATGGGAAGAGATCACTGAGTTACTGGCAAGTGAACTCGGCCCGCTGCGCTCCTTCGTGTTGCCGGGCGGGCCGCCGGCCGCCGCCTATCTGCACTTTGCCACCACCGTGGTTCGCCGCGCTGAACGAGCCGCCTGGCGCGCCGCAGCCGAGCGTGGAATTGACCAACCAGGCGGCTTGGCCCGCCTGGCCCTCATCTACCTGAACCGCATCTCTGACGTCCTGTTCCAGATGGCCCGCAGCGCTGCTGCCCAGCCCCCTGAACTCTGGCACCACCAATAGGCCCTTTCCAGCCAACTACCGCAGTTCCCCCAAGCTTCACCAACACCAGAGCACAGCGCCTCGCCCACGAAGGCCGATGCCGCCTGGTCCAGTTGGGCAGGTGGGGTGTGGTTGGTCACCCCACCAACACCGAACAAGGGGCCTACGACTCGCGGCCGCGGCGGCGCACCGCCACCATTAGCAGGCTACCGAGGAGCAACAAGACCAGACCAGCAGCACCGATAGCCAACGGAGCACTGGCACCAGTGAACGGCAAACCACCAGTACCAGACTGACCACCACCGCTGCCCTGGCCACCTGTTCCGCCTTGGCCACCAGAACCACCCTGGCCACCTGTTCCGCCTGGGCCGCCGGTGCCAGCACCCTGGATCACAAACGAAGTCTCAACCGTGCCAGACATTAGACCAGTCACCACCACACGATGACTGCCCAGATCAACCGTCGGAGGAACCAACCAAGTGAACGACACATTGCCTGAACCATCCGCATTCATCGGCTCCATCAAGATCGGGTCGGAATACATCACCCCTCCCAACTCCTCAAAAGGTTGGAAGTTCACACCCATCACGGTTTGACTACCACCCGGAGCCAACACCGAAGACGCGGCCTGCAAATACGGCA
>JAIRTF010000312.1 GCA_031255075.1 Bifidobacteriaceae bacterium
ATGGTGGGCGATGCCGCTTTGAGGGCCGCCGCATGGGCTTCAGCCGAGGGTAAGTCGCTGGGGGCGCGGGCGTCCAAACAGTTGATGGCACGGAAGGCCACCATCAGGTTGGACCGGTATTCGCCGCGCTCGCGTGACAGATAGGCGTCAGACAGAGCCAGCAGCCCAGATCCTTCGCCCACCCGCATGGCTTCATACAAGGCGACCGCTTCGACTTGCCAGGACGCCTCGTCATACATCGCTACGACAATCCCGTTCAGTGCCAACGGCAAGGTCAATTCGCGGCCACCACCGTTGGCGGCCGGCAGGGGCTGTTCAGCAACGTCCACCAAGAATTGGTGGATTTCGGCCAAGGCTTGAGCTTTGGTTCCGTCCAGTGCACACGCTTGGGAGTTCAGGCAGTAGTCAAGGAAATCGCCCAGGGCTGCTTCAAAGCCTTCAGCTTGCTGAACCTCAGCCTCATCAGCGGACAGCGACGGGTCAACGGCGCCATCCAGCACAAACCGACCAACTCTGTCAGGGAAGAGTTCCGCGTAGGTGGCGCCCAGGGTGGTGCCATATGAGAACCCCAACCAGTTGAGTTTGTCATCACCCAGCAGGTGGCGCAGCAGTTCCAGATCTTTGGCGGCTGACACGGTGTCCACATGACCCAGCAATGGTCCGGTGTTCTTGGCGCAGGCCTCAGCAAATGGTTCCGCTATGCCTTTGGAGCTTTCGTAGCCCTCAGGGGTGGCAGGCCAATAGGCGGCGAAGTATTGGTCTAGTTCCTCGGTGGTGGTGTAGCACTGGACGGCGCTTGATGCGCCCACTCCGCGCGGGTCAAACGTGACAATGTCATAGCGCGCCTTGACCTTGTCAGAGATCCGCCAGATGACGGACGGAAGACTCAGAATGCCGCTACTACCCGGTCCGCCCGGATTGAAGACCAACGATCCGATCCGATTGTCTGACCCGGTCGCCTTGACCCGGGCCAAGGCCAACTCGATCCGTTCGCCATCAGGCTCAGCCCAATCCAACGGCGCCTGCACCCTGGCACACTCGGCGTTGGGCGCGGCATCGCACGCCTCCCAGACGATTGGCGCGTCCCAAAAACTGCCAGGCGGGAAACCGGTCGGTGAAGGGCCTTTGTTCGGCACGCAGGCAGCCAACAGCAGAGCAGCCACCAGGACCATGGACGCGCCGGCCCTCCGCCTGGGGTTCATAGTTCTGGTCCGGTCAAGGCCGCGGCCATCTCAGCAGGTGAGGCCCGCCTGGGGGACCGTGCCTTCTAGCAGATAGGCGTCCACCGCCTGATCCACACATTCATTGGACCGGCCGTAGGCCGTGTGACCGGTGCCTTCATAGGTCAGCAGGACAGCTGATTCAAGCTGACTGGCCAACGCCTCAGCCCACCTGTACGGCGTGGCCGGGTCTCCAGTGGTACCAATCACCAGAATTGGCCCTGCCCCGGGGGCGGAAACCGGATGCGGGTCACCGGTCTGCGGATAGGGCCAGACGGCGCAGCCCATCTCTCCGTAACCCCAGAACTCTCCCAGCGTGGGCGCTGCCGCTTTCAACGCCGCCGCCTGAGCTTCGACCGAGGGCAGGTCGCTGGGGGCACGGGCGTCCAAGCAGTTGATCGCCATGAAGGCGACCATCATGTTGTTGGTGTACTTCCCGCCTTCGCGTGACAGGTAGGCGTCAGACAGTGTCATCAGCGCTGATCCGTCACCGGTTTCGATGGCTTGTTGCAGGGCCATCACTTCGATGAACCAGAAGGCTTCGTCATACATGGCCACGGCAATTCCGTTGAACGCCAGGGGCAACGTCAGCTCGCGTCCGCCACCCAGCATGGCTGGTAGGGGCTCTTCTTCGACATCCAACAGGAACTGGTGCAGGGCGGCGAGGGCCTCTTCTTTGGTCCCATCGAAGGGACAGGCCGAAGCGTCCAAACAGTAGTCAATGAAATCGCCCACAGCGGCCTCAAAACCGGCGGCCTGTTGGATGGAGGCCTCCTGGGCGGACAACGACGGGTCAACGGCCCCATCCAGCACGAACCGGCCCACCTTGTCCGGGAACAGTTCGGCATAGGTGGCCCCCAGTTGGGTTCCATACGAATAGCCCAACCAGTTGAGCTGTTCGTCACCCAACAGGTGGCGCAGCAACTCCACATCTTTGGCCGAGGAGACCGTGTCGACATGGCCCAACAACGGCCCGGTGTTCTCAGCACAAGCCTCAGCCCATGGTTCGAACACGGCCCGGGAGCTTTCGTAGCCCTCGGCGTTGGCCGGCCAATAGGACCCGAAATACTCGTCCAGTTCCTCAGTCGTGGTGTAACACTCAACGGCACTGGAAGCACCCACACCGCGGGGGTCAAATCCCACTATGTCGTAGCGCGCCTTGACCTCGTCCGATAAGCGGCTGACGGTACTGGGCAGGTGCAATATGCCGCTGCCGCCTGGTCCGCCGGGATTGATGAGCAGCGACCCGATCCGCTCATCGGGGTTGGTGGCCTTGACACGGGCCAAGGCCAATTCGATCAGTTCGCCCTCCTCGGCATCCCAGTTGAGCGGAGCTTCAACGGTGGCGCATTCGGCCTCCTTGGCCGCGTCGCACTCCTCCCAGACCACCTCTTGACTCCAGAAGGCGGCCGGTTCAGCGGTCGGAGTGGGGGTGGGTTTGCTGGTCGGCTTCGGATCTGGTGAATCATCAGACTTGGAGCAGGCAGTCAACACCAAGGCCGCGGCCGCCATCGCCGCCGCCACTTTCCACCGGCGCCCTCTGATGCTACGACCCCCCGAATTGGTATATACGGTGCTATCGAAGCGGCTAGTTATCATCCTCCTACTTTGGCACATGTTTCCTACCCGAACCTCCCCCAGGGCCAGTCCAGATCGAGAGCGCGCTGCCGCGCCAACGCCAGTGTCAGCACGTCAACTTCGCGGCGCCACGTGTGCGGCTGACACTTTCAACGCCAAGCGTCTAGCCCCCAAGAACGTAGGCCGCAGCCCCAGGTTTGAACAACCGGTCGCCTGGGCCCAAAGGGGCATCCTTGGTGATCTTGGCGGAATCAGGGCCCGCAGACAGTGCCCTTCTGCAGAGTGCTTCAGAGAAACTACCCAGGAATTGGTGGCAAAGGTTTGACCACTGCGCGGCCGTCCTCCAATACTGACACTGTCCCATTGTCCTCGAGAGAGAGAAAAGCGAGTGACGGAACCAAGCTTTGGCAGGATCCGTGCGCTGGTGCCAACTGCGATCCTGTCCGCGGCCACGCTGGCGCTGGTTTCTGGTTGCGTGTCCGGCAATGACGCCTCCGCGGTTGACCCTTCGCTGCCAGGTTCTCAGCCAACGATCAGTGGACCAGACGCGGGAATTCCGATCGCGTCCGCCTTCACAATGATTTCCGGCGACACACCTATCACCGCTTACAGCCCGTTTCTTGATGGCCCAATGATGGACCAAGATGCGGAACTGGCAGCCAGGAGAGATCGGCACGCCAAATTCGAAGCGTTCACTGCGGAGTGCATGAAAGAGGCGGGGTTCACCTACCATCCTGAGGAGTATTCCCCGCTCGACGCGAGCGACAAGAGGTCCTTTGACCAGGACTGGATGTGGATTCCAGAGCTACCCTCCGAGCGCGCCGATGTGGAACTCCACGGGTACGGGGCGTCAGGTGATGAGCCGTTTTTTGAACTCCCATCTGTGTCGGAGCCGACAACAGCAGGGACGCAGGCCAATCTGGACTATGTGGCGGGCCTGAGTTCAGACGCTTATGCGGCCTACTATCTCGCCCTGGTTGGCCATGAAGACACTGTTGAAGGATTCTATGGTGAATGGGAGCTCGGGTGCCGTGGAGAGGCGGCCATCGCCGTTCCGGAGGTGGAGGCTCCACCTGCAGTGGAATACTTCCGGACTACATATTGGCCCGTAGCGGCTGAGATCAATCAGCTGTACGCGAGCGGGATAACGAGTGATCCCAGAATCAAGGAACTCAATAGTGCCTGGAACGACTGCATGCTTGGTCTTGGCGTAGACATTTCGTCCCAGGTGATCAGCGGCTGGGAAGGGTCCTATTTGTCGATGCCATCGCCCTCCGTGTCATTCCTCTACGCGCAGGCGGTCGAGACAACTGACGGATCAACGACAGAGCCTGGGTTGCCTGGGGGAGACGGTGTACTGCGAGGAACTCCAGCAGAGGCCAAGATTGCCCTGGCTGATTTCGATTGTCGAGTCGAAACAGACTACGTTGCGCGGTACCAGGCCATACAGATCGAGGTAGAGCAGGCCTTCGTCAACAGTCGCAAGGAGATCCTCGACCAGATGGTGGCGTACGTGGAGCAGAACTCCTAGGCGGCGGGTTGGGTTTCGGCGGCTAGGTCAGGTAGGGCCAGGATTACGGCCATCGCTTCGAGGGCCAGGGCTGGGGCTACGTTGCCGGCCAGGCGTTCCCTAGCTTGTTCGATGCCGCGCAGCCGGGCCATCGTTTGGTCGATAGTTGAAGTGTGGGCCTGTTCGGCAATCAGTTCGGTTTCGGCGGCGTTGACCAGCGAAACATCAGCCCCCATTTGGACAGTCAGCACGTCACGGTAGAAGGCCAACAGGTCGATCAACGCTTGGTCCAAGGTGTCAGCTTGGCCGCGGCGGGCCCGTTTGGCGGATTCTTCATCGAACTCTTTGAGCCTGGCTCGGGCGTAGATGCCCATCCGGCCGCGCGGGTTGTCGCCGGCCTCAGCCGCCAGGCGGGCGCGTTCTTCGGCATCGCGGCCACGGACTACTGCTTCGGCCTCAGCTTTGGCGATGGACGCCAGCACCCCGGCGGCGGCCACCGCCCGCGCCACCGAGGTGGCCGCTTCAGGAATAGCCAGCACCTGGCGCCGGCGGGCGATCGCTTCTGGATCATTGACCAGACGCCGCGCCACCCCGATGTGAGATTGGGCGGCCAACGCCGCCAACCAAGCCTCCGACGGGTCGGAGCCATCGCGGTCCACCAACAACTGGGCCACCGCTTCAACCGATGGGATCCGCAAACCGACTTGCCGGCAACGGGACCGGATTGTGACCAGCACGTCCCGGGGCGAGGGCGCCACCAGAATCCAAACCGTGTGTTCTGGAGCTTCCTCCAAAGACTTCAGCAGCACGTTGCCGGTGCGTTCCAGCATCCGGTCGGCATCTTCCACAATGATGATCCGCCAGCGGCCGCCGGACGGCGCCCGCATTGACCGGCTGACCCATTGCCGCACGTCATCAATGCTGATCAGCACTTTCTGGGTGGCGGCGTCCAATACATCGGGATGGCTTTGGGCGGCCACCAGGCGGCAGTCGCGGCATTCGCCGCAGCCGCCATCAGGGCATTGCAGCGCAGCCGCGAAAGCCCGGGCCGCCACCGACCGGCCTGATCCCGGTGGGCCGGTGATCAGCCATGCATGGGTCATGGCGTCCGGCCGGGCCGCAGCGGCGCTGAGTGTCTCCACCGCCTGTTCCTGACCGACCAGTTCATCCCAAACGCTCATGAACGCTCACCTCCGGAACGGCGGTTCATAGCCGGCTGGTCCGGCCCGCCCGGCTCGCGCCCACCCGCGCCCATCAAACCCTCGATGGCCGTCCAGATTTCCTCATGGACCGCCTGCGGAGTGGCTGCGGCGTCCACCACCGCGTAGCGGTCTGGGCTGGCGGCAGCCAGCTCCAGGTAGCGGCGGCGGACCCGCTGGTGAAAGCTGTCGCCGGCGCTTTCCAGCCGGTCAGCCGCCAAGCCGGTTTGTTCGCGGCGCGCAGTGGCGGCAGCCTGGTCAATGTCCAACAAAACGGTCAGATCAGGCACCAGGCCACCGGTGCCGAAGGCATTGATCGCCTCAATGGCGCCGCTCGGCAGTTCCCGGCCCTCAGATTGGTAGGCAATCGAAGAATCCACGTAGCGG
>JAIRTF010000025.1 GCA_031255075.1 Bifidobacteriaceae bacterium
TGCTACAACGGCTCGAAACAATGAGCGGGTAAGCAACCGTCCGCAGCCAACCAAGACTGCGGACTCGCCAGCGTTCTTGGATCAGGCGGCGGGGCGGCTTTGAGCGTTCGGCTGTCGGGGGACAGGGCGCCAGCCCCTGACAATGGCGGATCAGGTGGGGATCGGTTTGGGGTCAACCCCAAAGCTAGGAGAGGGTCTTGTGGAAGATGGCGTAGTTGTGGGTGCGGGAGACCTGGTCGGGTAGGTAGGAGGCGGTGGGGGCCGCATGATGCATCAGGGCGCCGATGCCGGGCACGCCCAGGCGGGCAGCTCGTTCCAGGCCGGGGAGGGTCAGGGCTGGCCCGAGGCCACGGTAGGCGTCATCAACGGCCAGGTAGGCGCCGATCAGCGCGCGCGGCCGCAGCCGTCCGGCCAGTAGAGCCGCCGCCCTGGCCGTACCCGAATCAAGGGAACGGCCGAAATCCGGCATGGCGGCAGCGAAGCCAACCAGCTGGTCACCGGCCCAGGCCACTTGGGAAGCCTGGCGGTCCAAGACTTGGCCTAGCGGCCGCATCAGCGCCTCGAACTGGTCAAACTCCAATGGATGAAACTCGCTCATGACGGCGAACCGGTCCATGACCAGCTGATGGACCAGCGGGAGCAGATCGGCAAACTGGCGTCCCAGGGGCCGCAGTTCTACGCCGGCGGAGTCCAGGCGGCGTTCCAGGGTTGACCGGCTGAAGGGGCCCTCGGCCGGCACCTGTGGAGAAAACAACACAGTTGACCGGTAACGTTCCGCGGCCGCATAGCCGGCGGCTTCCCAAGCAGCCGGATATTCGGGCCGGTTGAACGGCTCGCCGAAGAACGGTGGCACATCGAAATGGTCCAGTTTCAGGCGGTAGCCAACCCAGTAGTCCGGCTCGAACGGACCCCGAATCGCCCGGCAGCCGCGTTCGGCGGCCAAGGTTTCGGCGGCCGCAAACAGCGCCGGTGCGGCAGCCGGGTCGGTGAACTCCAAGAGCCCCAGGTAGGCAACCGGCGAATCAGTCCGGAAGGTCACCGCACACCGGCCGATGCCGCGCCCCTCCCGGTCTCGGACCAGCAGCGGGTTGAAATCCAGGCCGGCAGACAACGGATGGGTCCCCGCCAGCAGGGGAACCTCATGGCGGCCCTGGCCGCCGCGAAAACGCCGGTCAGGGTAAACGCGTTGAACCAGACCCAACCATTCGGCCGCCTCAGGGGTGCCAGCCCGCACCGGCTCGACTGGGGTCTTCATTCGCCCGCATCCAGCTGTTGACCAGCATCCGCGCTGCCGCCCAGGTCGGCACCTGTGCCGTCGTCCAAGTCGGTGTCCGCGCCGCGACCCAAACCAGGATCGGCACCGGCCGGTTCACTGGGCGTCACCAGTTCAACGGTGCCGGCCGCGCCATCAATCCGCACCACATCGCCATCGACCAGCAGGCTGGTCGCCCCAGCTATGCCGGCTACAAACGGCACACCCAGTTCGCGCGCCACGATGGCCGTGTGGGACAGCAGTGAGCCCTTTTCGCTGACCACACCAGCAGCTGTTGCCAGGTGGAAAACCCATCCAGGATCAGTCACCTCGGTGACCAGCACCTTGCCGGCCGCCGCGCCGGCCTCCAGCGGGCCGCGCACCACCAGGACCGAAGCCTGAACGTCCCCAGGAGAGCACCCTTCGCCGCGCAACGCCAGCCCAGCGGCCCGCTCCCGCGCAGCCCCGAAGGCCTCGCCACCGCCGGCGGCGGCCAGCTGACGCGGCAACAATTCGCCGGCGAATACCACCCGCGGATAGGCCGGCAACCGCCCATAGGCAGCCAGCTCCTCAGCCCGGCGCGACACCAACGCGCGGCCCTCAGGTGGCCCACCAGGAGCCAACGCCTCGGCAATGGTCAGGTGGGTGACATCTTCAGCGCGGTCCAGCTGACCCAGCCGTTCAAGCTCCTCACCCCGCAGGTAGAACAACTGCCGCACCATGCCAAACAGCCGCGACCGGTCCAACCGGGAAAGTTCCCGCGCCGCCACCCCGGCCCGGGCGTGCCGCGCCAACCACTGTGCCAGGCGCCGATGGCGCCGGGGGAAGAGCCACGCGGCATCGTCCCCGTCTGGTTGGCCGATGCCGCTCGGTTGCCTCTCCCCATCGGCGGCACCTGGGGTACGCGCCTCACCCAGCACGGTCCGCAGCAGAGTGTTCGGATGCGACCGGGCCGTGGGGGTTTCCAGTTTGAGTTCACCGGTGGAGCGGTCCCCGTAGCGGTCGATGAACTGCGCGACGGCCTGCGCGAAGTCTGGGTAGGCCTGCCCGGTGGCCAACCAGGCCCGAACGGCGGCATCCGAATCGAGGTCCTCCAGGAAGTCCGCCAAGGCCGGGTCGCGGCCCACGGTCAGCGCCAGTTCCTGCCGAGCCACCAGCGGCTCCAACGAGACCAACGGCCGGCCCTGGGCTATCAGCCGCGCGGCCGCTTCCGTTGGCTGCCGCGAGTCCGTTTCACCACCGGCACCACCGCGCTGTGAGCGCCCCGCCAAAGCGTTCAGAGCAGAGGTAAACGCAAAGGCGTAGACATCATTGATTAGGGTCACATCCCAACGTGGCGCCAGTTCGGCCGCCAACCAGCGGTAGATTTCGCTCGCTTCGCGCGCGCCGATCCGGCCGCCTCCACCCACCGCAGCCTGTGTCAGGTCCGTCCCGGCGGCCGCCGCCAGCCGCCGCCAGAACTCAGCCTCAACTTTGACAAAACGTTCATGCAGGTCTGCCACCAGGGACGGCGCTTGGGCCACAGATCTGGCTAGGGCCGCCCACATGCGCAGCCGCCGCGGCCAGGGTTCACCGCGCCCGGCGGTGAAGGCGCGTTCACGCACCCCCAACATGTTCTGCCAGGCGTCCACCACCACCCGTTGGAACGGCAGCAATGTCAGCAGCGCATACCAGTTGCTGATTTGGTAATACATCCGCCCGCCCCACCAGGCGACCATCTGCCGCAGCTGCGGATCACGCCGCCGCGCCACGGCCGGCGAACCGAGCCGTTCGGCCAACGCCCGAAACACATGATGGTAAATGTCGCCGGCGAAAGACGCGGTCAGGGCGCGGCTCAGCCCCGGATAGCTTTCAACGATGTTCGAGTTATCCAGGATCACGCCTTGACCACCGCCCAGGGTGGTGACCGGGCGGGCTTGCAGCAGCCAGACCTTACCTTGATGGTCGATGCCGAATTCGACGTCAGCCGGTCCGCCCAGTTCCGCCGCGGCCGCTTGGGCCCGGGAAACCAGCTGCTCCACCGTTTCGCGTTCCAGGTGCGGCGCGCCAGCTGAACGGTGGGCGCTGATCAGTAGCGCTTGTTCGGCCGGCGACTGGCAGACCAGGTAGGTGGCAAGTTCGGCGGCATCATCTACGCCGGCGCCCACTCCCTGCCCCACGGTGATGACCATTTCATTGACTGGCCCGGTCGGGTTGGCGGTGAACACCACACCGGACATGGCGGCTTCGATCATCGGCTGAATCACCACACCCACCAACGACTCCGCCAGGGTGCGCTGCCCGCCGGCCGCCAGACGGGTGTAAGCCAGGGCCGGAGCGGCGAATGCCGAACGCCAAACCTCAAGCACGGCCGCACCGACCTGTTCCGCCGGAACATTCAGCCGGGTCAGATAGCAGCCGGCGGCTGACCGGTCGCGGCCGTCTTCGGCCACGGCCGATGACCGGACCGCATACCGGACACCTGGTTGAACCTGCTCCTGGATCAGCTGGTCCAACTCCGGGCCCAACTGAAGATCCGCTAAGACGGCTTGGGCTGCCGGGACCGCGCGGTTCGCCTCAGGCAGGGCCAGCGCGGCGGTGAGCTCTGCCCAGACTGGTGTCAGGGCTTCACGCATGGCGCTGACCGGTACGCCTGTGAACTCGGGCACAGGCAGGTCAGCGGCCTGAAGCCGGGCCAGCGCTGCGGCCTTGGGCCCAGCTGCACCCGCTACCACGCCACCTACGGCACAACCGAGCTGCCCACCGGCTACGGACCGAGGGGCTGGAGCGGCGGCATCGTCCGCCTTGGAAGGGGCGGTGATCAGGCCGATCCGGGAGCCCAAGGCGACCTTGGTTTCAATGCCCTGCTGGGACAGTTCCCAGATGTCTGGGTCCAGCTTGACGCGGCCGGGTTCCAACAGCACCACCAGAGTGGAGCCGCCTACCTCGAACCGGCCTTCGGTCTGGCCGCGGGCAAAACGGTCAAGGCCGCGGTCAACAATCCGGCCAACGGTCAGAGCCCCCACCGCGACCACGCCAACCAGCCCCAGGGACTCAGTTGACAGCACCGAGACCAGGCGCTGGTTGCGTACCAGCACCGGGCGGCGCCCGGATGCTGGGCCAACTGTGTCCAACCGGCCGGGAATCCAACGCCGGGTCAACGTGTGGCCGGCGGCTTGGTAGACGTAGTGGTGGAAATCATCGACTGACAACCGGAATACCAAACACCAGCCACCCTCGAAGGCGGCCGCAGGCGCCGCGTCACCAAGCAAGTCCGGCACCGAATAGGGCACGCCCTTGACGTTGACCGTCAGACCGGGCCGGATCTGGGCGGCCAGTAGCTTTGAATCTGCCGGTGCGATCAGATGGGCCGGGTTCGGATCAATCGGTCTGGCACCCGGCCGAGGCCGCCGCGTGAAGAAGGCCGCAAAGCTGGGCCAGTCACGCTGGGAGCATTCACTGAGGTCAATCCCATGGGCCTGAACAAAACCATCAATCCGTTTGGCGGAGCCCGGCAGCCGCGTCGGTGCCGCCGCCAGGCGCGACACCCACGGCTGGGTGACCAGCCGGTTGGCGACCGCTTGAACCGGGCCCGTGCCATACAAGAATCCCAGCGTCCGGGGCGAGGGCACTGTCTCTTGGTACCACCGGCCACCCGCCCGGTCATAGACCCGCACCTGGCGATTCACCGGACCACCACCAGACCAATTGTCACGCCCACCGCCATCAAGGCGAAGATCACGTACCAGATGCCCCGCGGCTTGGGGATCGGCACATCCCAAACGAACAGGACCGCCAACAACGCCAAGGCAGCCAAGACCAACCAGCGCAGCGCCCCTGGGGCGAA
>JAIRTF010000056.1 GCA_031255075.1 Bifidobacteriaceae bacterium
CGACCGTCCCGCCAACGGCCGGTCCCCTGCCGGTACCATCCCACCCGAGCGGACCCTATCTGGCGTACCCAATCGCGACGCCATATGCCCCGCCGGTGCCCGCGGCATCGGCCACCCGCCCATCCTTTGCCTGGACACCAACGGCGGTCCTGGCGCTGGTCGGCTCGGTTCTGGTGTCCGGCGCGGGCCTCGGCTTTGCCTTCATCATGGAGGGACCGGAATGGTTGACCCGGATGATTGGCCTGGCCTTTGTGTCGCTGGGAATCTGTGCCGCCGGTGTGGTGCTGCGGCGAGGAGGGCTGACATCCACCGCCCAAGGGGTCGGAGCGGCGGGCGCCGCCATGGCCTTGTTGTCTTGGGGTGTTGGCGCCAACCATCTAGCTGAACAGAATCAGGTTCTGGGTGGGTTCTCCCTGCTGGCCGTGGCCGCTGGACTGTATGCCGCCGGCCGGGGGCTGCAGATGCCTTCGTGGCGGGTGGCGGGCTTGGTGGCGGCACCTTTTGCGTGGTTCTTCGGTGCCGAGATGGTGGAACCATGGGGGCCAGCCGGCTTGGGGCTGCTGGCGTCCTTGGCTGTGATGACGTTCGGTGTCAGCCGTTGGATTGACCGCACCCCGGCCGTTTCCAAGTGGCTGTTGGCTTTGGGCTTGGTGGGTTTGAGCTTCGCCTTGAGTTGCGCCCTCAGTTGCCCGCCTGGTTCGCGGCTGACTGTCCTGCTGATGTTCATGGCCGCAGCCTGCCTGGCGTTGGGCTGGGACAAATTGGCCGTGTGGGCCATCCCCGCCGGTGTGCTGACTGCTTTGGCGGCCTTCGCCGTAGCTGACTGGGGCCCGGAGCCTGAGAACTACCATTCGCTGGCGGTGGCCTCCATGCGGCCGCTGGTGGTGGCGGCGTTTGCGGCCTGGATGGTGGTGGCGTTGCCCAAACGCCGGCCGGCGGCGACTTTCGCCGTCGGTGCGGTGTTGACAACGGCCGCTCTTGGTGCCCCGCTGCTGGTGCTCCAGGTTTCAACAGCTTGGCGCATCCCCAACCTGGTGGCCGTACCGGGCAGGGTCGGTGTGTTCAGTGGTGTGGACTATTTGGCGGCGTTCGTGCCAATGGCGGCTTTGGCAATGCTGGTTGTGGTTCGGCAGCCTCCAGGGTGGCGCCGGTTTGCGTTGTGGGGTACGCCGTTTGCCGGGGCGGCCGCTGCCGGTTGTGTGCTATCCACGCCGGCTTTGGTGTTGCCTGCCCGCTATGTCGGCCTGACGGCGTTGGCGGTGGCCTTGACCGGGTTGGCTGTTTTCGGCAAGAGAGTCAGTCCCAGACGCCCCAACTTTGGTGCCGCCGCGTTGTGGGCCGGTTCCACTTCCGCGCTGGGCGTGTTGATACTGATCATCTGGTTGGGCGCTGAGGCCAGGGGCGCCACTTTGACCAGCGGTTTGGTGGTGCCAGCGGTGATCCTGGCTCAAGCCTGGGCCCTGCCCAAGTTCAGTCACACAGCGTTGGCCGCCGTGGCCTACCCGTATTTCTTGGGCACCGCCGGGCTGGCGGTGCTGTGGCACATCCCGCAGTGGAACCCGCTGGCGGCTGTGGCGGTGCTGGCCGGTCTGATTCTGATCCCAATGGTTCTGCTCAAATGGCCGCCCATCGGCTGGTTGTGGCCGGTGGCCGGCTGGTCGGCCCTGGCCATGGGGGCGGCCTCACTGTTGCTGCTGGTGCACAGATCCTGGGGAGGCGGCTTGGCCGCTTTGACCCTGACTGCCGCCTCTCTAGCTGTGATGTTGACCAGACGGCCGCTGGCTTTGGCCATTCGCCAAGTGGGCGCTGCTCTGTTGACACCGGCGGCCAGTTTGGCGGTGGTCACATTCTTGGCTTTGACCACCGGCGGTTCCGGCTCACGTTGGCTGTTCCCGGTGGCGGCCGGGGTGGCAGCGATTGGAGCCTGGGCTGGTTGTTGGTTGCGCGCCAGCCAAACCTCAGAGCGGATTGTCACTGGTACCACGTTGTTGATCGCCGCTGCCGGTTTGGGCCTGGTCACCTTGGCCCTGGCTGTTGTTTGGCCGTTCTCCGGTCCCACCACGGTGTTCGCTACTGCGATGGTTCTGGCCGCTGGTTCAGTTGGCCCAGCCTTCCATCCGGGTGGCACCAAACAGGCTTGGTGGTACACCTTCTTCGCTTCTTGCGCAGCCTTCTGGGCAGTGTTGGTTTGGGGTGAAGTTGGCACCATTGAGGCCTACACCCTGCCGCCGGCGCTGGTGGCCGCCACGATTGGCGGCCTGCTGGCCGCCAAATGGCCACCTTTCAGAATCACGGTTGCCTCTGGCGCTTTCCTGGCGGTGGCGCCACCGGCTTTGCTGATGGTGGCTGGGGTTGATTCGCTAATCCGCGGATTGGAATTGATGGCGCTGGCCGCCGTAGCGCTGGTGTTGGCGGCCCTGTTTGACCATTTGCGACCCATCTTGGCGGCAGCCGGCGCGGTGGCCGCCGTGGGACCGTTCTATCTGGGTTGTGTCGTAGCCCTCCGGCCGTTCCGCAGCGGCTATGAGGCGTTGTGGGCTTTGAAAGGCCATCCATCGGCCCAGTTTGCGGTGGCCACCGCCCTTGGTGCGGTGGCAGCAGCCGCGTTGATCGCCGCAGCGGTGCTGCTGGGGCGCGGTGTTCCAGCTGAGATTCGCCGCTGGTGGCTGCTGCCAGGCTGCGCGGCGGGCGTCGTGGTGCCCATCTTGGGGGTCCGCTCCACTTGGCCGGTGATCGGCGCGATGTGGCTATTGATGGCCCTCTACTTAGCGTTGACATTGATATTGGCTCGCCTTGAAGCCAACGGCCGGCTGGTTGGGCCACCGGCTTGGACCATTTGGCTGCTGGCAGTGGCTGTGGGCATTGCCGCCTGGTCGGTCCGGGAGTTGCGGGTTGAAGCGTTCTCCGTACCGTTGGGCCTGACCCTGTTCGCGGCCGGGCTGATCACAGCCGGCAAAGTCAAAGACTATGGGCGCCCAGCCGCGGCGGTTGCTCCGGGTGTGGCGGCCACCTTGGGGCCGTCCACATTGGCGGTCGGCACCGATCCGTTGACCATCCGGGCCATCGCGGTGCTGTTGGCGGCGCTGGTGTTCATGGCTTTTGCGGCCCGCAAACACTGGATGCCGCCACTGGTGACCGCCGGCGCCTCAATGGTGGTGGTGTTCATCGAGGTGATCTGGCACCGCCGCGAGGTGTGGTCTTTGGCGTGGCTGTTGGCTCTGCTGGTGGTTGGCGGCAGCCTGCTGGGCTTGGCGTTGTGGTTTGAGCGGCGCGGACGCAGCCCCAAGCCTCAGGCTTGATCGTTGGATGAACCAGCGAACTGGGACTGGTACAGGCGCCAGTAGGCGCCCTGGGCCGCCATCAACTCTTCGTGGGAGCCCTTCTCCACCACCGTGCCGTCTTCCATGACCACAATCACATCGGCGCCGCGGATGGTGGACAGCCGGTGAGCAATCACAAATGATGTCCGGCCGCGCCGCAAGGCGTTCATGGCCCGTTGGACCAACACCTCGGTGCGGGTGTCCACTGAGGAGGTCGCCTCATCCAAGATCAAGATGGGTGGATCCGCCAAGAAGGCCCGCGCTATGGTCAGAAGCTGCTTCTCACCAGCCGAAATGTTGTCGCCCTCTTCGGTGACCTCGGTGTCATAGCCGTGCGGCAAGACCCGCACAAACCGGTCCACATAGGTGGCCTTGGCGGCGTCAATGACTTCTTCACGGGTGGCGTCCAACCGGCCGTAGCGGATGTTGTCATAGATGGTGCCGGAGAACAGCCAAGTGTCTTGCAGCACCATGGCCATCTTGGACCGCAAATGCTCCCGCGTCATGTCCCGGATGTCCACACCGTCCAGGGCGATTGAACCACCCTGGATCTCATAGAACCGTTCCAACAAGTTCACCAAAGTGGTCTTCCCAGCACCGGTTGGGCCCACAATCGCGACCGTCTGGCCGGGCTTGGCCCACAGCCGCAGCCCATGGATCAACTGCTGTTCGGCATCGTAGGAGAACTCCACGTCGGTGAAATCAACCCGGCCGGTGAAGTCCGCCAGCTCAACTGGCGAATCGGGATCTGGTGACATCTCTTCGGCGTCCAGCAGTTCAAAGACCCGCTCTACGGAAGCCACACCGGATTGGAGCAGGTTCATCATCGAAGCGACCTGGGAGACCGGCTGCCCAAACTGCCGCGAATACTGCACAAAAGCTTGCACGTCCCCCAGCGACATGGTGCCAGAGGCCACCCGCAGCCCGCCGGCCACCGCAATAGCTACATAGACCAGGTTGGAGATGAAACCAGCCAACGGCTGGATGCTCATGGACACGGCCTGGGCTTTGAAGGATGAGTTGTACAGCTCGGCGTTGCGGGTAGCGAACACTTCACGGGCTTCAGCTGACTGGTTGTAGACCTTGACCAGGTTGTGTCCGGTGTACATCTCCTCGATATGGCTGTTCAGCTCACCGGTTGAGGCCCACTGCTTGATGAACTGCGGTTGGGCGCGTTTGGCTATGACGGCCGCCACCACGGCCGTGGCCGGAATGGACACCAACGCGATCAACGTCAACAGCGGCGAAATGGTCAACATCATGATCAAGATGCCCAACAGGTTGAACACCGCGAACATCAGCTGAGTCATGGTTTGCTGCAGAGTCTGGCCCACGTTGTCAATATCGTTGGTGACCCGGGAAAGCACCTCACCTTTGGGTTGCGAATCGAAGTACCCCAAAGGCAGCCGCCCCAGTTTGACTTCCACCTCGGTCCGCAGCCGGTACATGGACCGTTGGATCACCTGAGCTGTCAACCGGCCTTGGAGGTACCCCAATATGGCCGATGCCGCGTACACCGTCAGCACTATCAGCAGGATTCGCCCTACCGCACCGAAGTCCACACCCACCCCGGCTTGGAAGTCCATGGCCTCCAACATGTCCAGCATCTTGGCGTTGAAGGCGCCACCAGCAGGGGCGTGTTCCTCGGTGAGGGTTCGGATCAGGTCCATCACCTGGTCTTTTGGCATGGTCTGGCCGGGTTCCAACAGTCCGAACTTGACCATTTGGTGGCCAATCTGGCTGCCTACAAAGCCGGAGAACACCCGGTTGGTGGCCTCACCTAGAATCTTTGGCCCAACTACGCCCAAACCCACCGAAACGATGGTCAACAGCACAATGATGGACAGTTTGAACTTCTCTGGCGCCAACCGGGCCAAGAACCGTTTGCCGGAGGCCCGGAAGTGCAACGCTTTGGCACCCATTTGGGCGCCGTGACCCATGCCCATGCCGCGGCGGGGCCGCGGCGTGGCGGCAGATTTGGCGCCGGCTCGCGCGCCCATTGATCCGGCGCCGCCGCCTTTGATTCGCTTGTCAGAGTTGCGGGCGCTCATTGGGCCTCCTCCAAAGTCATCTGGGAGGCGGCAATTTCCTGGTAGGTGGCGCAAGTCTCCATCAACTCGGCGTGACGGCCTTTGCCAACCACCCGCCCGGCATCGAGCACCAAGATCTGGTCGGCGTCACGGATGGTGCCCACCCGCTGGGAGACCATCACGACTGCCGCTTGGCTGGTCTGTTCCCGCAGGGCAGCCCGCAGGCGGGCGTCGGTGGCGAAGTCCAAAGCTGAGAAGGCATCATCGAAGATGTACACGCCGGGCCGGCGGACAACCGCCCGCGCGATTGACAAACGTTGGCGTTGACCACCTGAAACGTTGGTTCCCCCTTGGGTGATCTCCATGTCCAGGCCACCGGCCTGAGAGCGCACGAATTCGGCGATCTGGGCGATTTCCAGGGCCTGCCACATTTCCTCGTCGGTGGCTCCGGCCCGGCCGTAGGCCAAGTTGGACCGGACGGTGCCGGCGAACAAGAAGGCCTTCTGTGGCACCAGGCCAATTCCGCTCCACAGCGTTTCGGCGTCCAGTTGGCGCACATCCACCCCGCCGACTTCAACGCTGCCGCTGGTGGCGTCCAGCAACCGGGGAATCAAGTTGACCAGCGTGGTCTTGCCGGAACCGGTCGCGCCGATCACCGCCGTCACCTGGCCGGGCTCGGTTCGGAACGTCACCTGGCTCAGCACCGGCGCGTCGGCGCCCTCAAACTGGTAGGTGACGTCATTGAAGGCCACCTCTCCGGGGCGCTCCAGCGCTTTGACTGGCTGGTCAGCTGAATGCAGCGACAGTTCGGTGTCCATCACTTCCATGATCCGGTCGGCACAGGCGGCCGCCCGGGGCACAAAGAAGAACATCATTGACGCCATCATGACGCTCATCAGGATCAACATCAGATAGCTGATGAAAGCCGTCAAAGCCCCCACTTCCATGGCGCCGGCGTTGACCCGGTGGGCGCCGAACCAGATCACTGCCACTGATGACAGGTTCATCACCAGGATCACAAACGGGAACATCAACGCGAACAAGTAGCCCACTTTGAGTTGAAGGTCTGTCAGGTGCCGGTTGGCGTGGTCAAACCGTTCACCTTCATATGGCTCACGGCCAAATGCACGGATCACCCGGCTGCCGTCAATCTGTTCGCGGAGCACTTCATTGACCCGGTCAATGGCCTTCTGCATGCCTCTGAACAGCGGCTGAGCCTTCCGTAAGACCAAGCCCATGAAGATCGCCATCACCGGCAGCATCACCAACAGCAAGCCGGATAGCCACAGGTCGTGGCGCATAGCCATGGCGGCACCGCCCACCATGATCAGCGGGGCGGACAGCAGCAACACCAAAGTCATCAGCACCAGCATTTGGACCTGTTGCACGTCGTTGGTAGTGCGGGTGATCAATGATGGCGGCCCAAAGCGCCCCAGTTCCCGGCCGGAGAAGGCCATCACCTTGGTGAACAGGTCACGGCGAACATCGCGGCCCACCCGCATGGCCGTACGGGCTCCCAAGAACACGGCCAACACCGTGGCGATGACCTGTCCCAGGGATACGGCCAACATCCAGCCGCCGGTGGTCATGATGTAGGCGGTGTCTCCCCGGGCGACACCGTTGTCAATGATGTCCGCGTTGAGGGATGGCAGGTACAGGTTGGAGCCCGCTTGGACGCATTGGAGCAGCACTACTACTCCAATGGTCCAGCGGTACGGTTTCAGATAGTGGCGCAGTAGGCGCGTAAGCATGAAACTCCCGGCGGGTCGGGTGCACCTAACTGGGCTGGGTCGGAGCCGCTAAGCGGCCAAGCCGACCTCCGGCAAGGGCATCGGTGGGCGGTCAGGCACCGCGCGGTGGGTAGGGGCCCCCCAGCGGTGGCGGATCAATTGGATTCTGATCATCATACGGGCGGCGCCGGCGGTCCATGAATGGTCCGTCAGAGGTGGGCCCTTCACCTGGGGCCGGTAGCGGCGGCACCGGAGGCAGATCGATTGATTCGGCCTGGTTTGGGGCCAGGCCGGCTTCGACTTCCTCATCGAACGGCGCGCCGGTGCCAACACCGGCCCGGGTGGCGTCTGAGGTGGCCTGGCTGGCAGCACCTTGGGCCCGCCGCAGTGCTTCGGCTGGGTCTTCCAAGGCCACGTCACCAAAGGCCAGTTTCCGCAGTGCGCGGGCGGCCGGGCTGGGTTCTTTCGGGGAACCGTCTGGGCTGGCCCCAACCGGTCCGAACGCTTGGCCAATCCCGCCCAAAGCTTGGGTGAATTCGGCTGGAATGATCCACAACTGCGAGGACGGCCCTTGTGAGAGTTGCGGCAGCATCTGCAGGTATTGATAGGCCAACAGCTTCGGGTCCGGATCGCCTTCGTGGATGGCGTCAAAGACTTGCAGAATGGCCCGGGATTCACCTTGGGCCCGCAAGATGGAAGACTGCGCCTGGCCCTCAGCGGTCAAGATGGCGGCCTGCTTTTCGCCTTCAGCCTTGAGGATTTGGGACTGCTTGATGCCTTCAGCGGTCAGGATGGCGGCGCGGCGGTCCCGCTCGGCCCGCATCTGCTTCTCCATGGAGTCTTGGACAGATGGTGGCGGGTCAATCGCCTTCAGTTCAACGCGCTGCACGCGGATTCCCCAGCGGCCGGTGGCCTCATCCAGCACACCGCGGAGTTGGCCGTTGATCTGGTCGCGGCTGGTCAGGGTCTGCTCCAGGTCCATCGAGCCGATCACGTTACGCAGTGTGGTGACAGTCAGCTGCTCAATACCCATGATGTAGTTGGCAATCTCATAGACCGCCGCCACCGGATTGGTGACCTGGAAATAGATGACTGTGTCGATCGACACCACCAAGTTGTCAGAGGTGATCACCGGCTGCGGCGGGAAGGTCACAACCTGTTCCCGCAGGTCCACCACGGCCCTGACCCGGTCAATGAACGGCACCAACAGGTGGAAACCGGCGTCCATAGTCCTTTGGTAGCGGCCCAGCCGTTCCACCAGCATGGCCTGCGTCTGCGGCACAATCCTGATGGCGCGCTTGATCACCACAAAGGCGAAGATCACCAAAATAACGGCCAAGACCAGCAGAACTACGGTCTGGACGTCCATTTCTCCAATGCTGTCTCCCATTTTCAAAGCCTTTCTTCGGTGGCAGGAGCCACAATCGCGGTTGCGCCGTCTATGCCGGTGACAACCAGTTCCGTGCGTGGTGCTATGACCATGTCATCTTCAGTGCGGGCGGTCCAAACGTCGCCGCCAATCTTGGCCCGGCCACCACGTTCGTCAATCAGGGTGATGGCCTCAGCCTGTTTGCCCACCAGGGCGGCCGCGCCGCTGACTGGCTCGGCTGGGACGGTGCCCCGCAGCCGGCTCAACAGCAACGGCCGCACCACTGCCAGCATCACTACGCTGACCAGGGCAAACACTATGATCGTGAGCCACCACGGCGCGCCCAACAGGGCCGCGCACATGGCGCCCAACGCGCCGATCGACAACATCAGGAACGTCAGTTCCACAGTCATCATCTCAATGACGCCCAGCGCCAGCGCTCCGATCAGCCACCAGAGCCATAGCCATCCCATTGTCACCGCCTCCTTGGTGTTCTCCCGGAAAACACCTTACAGGCACCCACCGCACCCAGCCCAGGCTTT